>NZ_JAMAUV010000019.1:0-72755 GCF_023714155.1 Neobacillus sp. MER 74 | reverse complement strand
GTTGCCCACGTGTTACTCACCCGTCCGCCGCTAGACTCCGAAGAGTCTCGCTCGACTTGCATGTATTAGGCACGCCGCCAGCGTTCGTCCTGAGCCAGGATCAAACTCTCCAAGAAAGTTGATTAGCCCATTTGTTACGTTGGCTTAGTTTCGTCTCTGAAACTAAAAGTTATTGTTTGTTTACACGATTTTGTTTGTTTAGTTTTCAAAGAGCAATTTGTTGTATCGTCCAAAAGCGACTTTATTAATATATCACCTGCAAAACATAATGTCAACAACTTTTTTGAAGTTTTATTTATGTTAGCAGCGACGTTTATTAATATACCAAGATACTTATTTATTGTCAACGGTTCTTGCATAAAAAAAGAATCTTTTTTTATCCCTTTTTCCTATCCTTCTTTCCTCTCCTCATATACTTTAGACAATCATGTGGTGAAGCTACTCTTCGAAAAAGGGTAAATAATACTTTATATCTTTCTTCCATCGCTCTCTTTACTATGTGATCTATACGATCATCTCTTAAATCAAAAAGAATTTCATCCATTTCTCTTTTAATAAGGTATTCCATTTCTTTTACTTCCTTATCATTTATTAGAAGTCCAAACATTGAATAACCTCCAGCGTAATATCTAGTAATTGTAGTCTTTTCCAATTTTTGAGATTTTATTATAAGATTTTCTATTCATATTTTAAAAAAAGTCCGCATAGGTTGAGACAAGGACAGTATTGGACGAGGTGGGGACGATGAAATTTTTTGTAGTTAACGGGAAGTCTTTGAAGAACATTTCACTTATTTTAATTGCAGCGTTTTTTACGGCATGGTTTCTCTACATAGAGAACCTTACGCAAATTCCTGTCTTTTCAACAAAGGATGGTCCGAAAGCAATTTATAGAGGGGAAAAGGGTCTTGCTCTTACTTTTAATATCGGTTGGGGTGATGAAAAGGCAGAGCCTATTTTAGATACCTTAAAGAGGGAAAATGTAAAAGCAGCTACTTTCTTCTTAGCTGGTTCATGGGCCGAGCGACACCCAGACATTGTTAATCGAATCATAAAGGATGGTTATGAAATCGGTATTCTTGGCTACGAATACAAAGACTATCGGGACTTGGAAGATGTAAAAATCGGCCAAGATATCTCAAAAGCACAAGAAGCCTTCAGAAAACTAAACGTGAAGGATATTAAGTTGCTCCGAGCTCCAACCGGTCATTTCGATGAGCGGACTTTAAAAATCGCCAAAAGATATGGATATACAGTAGTCCATTGGAGTGTCGATTCAAAGGACTGGAATAATCCAGGGATTCCAGCCATTGTCAAGAACGTTGGTAAAGCAGACAAAGGCGATATCGTTTTGCTTCACGCTTCCGATTCAGCAAAGCAAACAGCCAAAGCATTGCCATTGATTTTAAAGGAAATTCGCCAAAAAGGATTTAAACTTGTTTCTGTATCAGAATTAATAGCTAACGGTGAGGCCAGTTCAAAGGAAATTAGATAACACAAAAAACCGTCCAACTTTAAATGGACGGTTTTTTTGTCTTTTTTTTAGTTACAGGTTTATTACTTTGGGCTTGGTTTTCCCTCTTTTGTCTCTCCTGCTGTGATTGAATGTTTAATTTATGCAAAATCAAAAGTTGGTAAGCATTACACGCCATTAATGCAAACATCATGAGGTAAAGCCAGCTATGTTCATTTACACGAAGGACTGGTACCCACTCAACTAAAGTAACCACAATCATAAAAAATACGGCAGGAATAAACGCATCCCGATTGGTCTGTTTTACTTTATACCATGCTGCCGCTAACGCAACTATTAACAGGATGATAGCGGGACCAAAGTATGGAAGAACAGAATCACCCGGGTCAGCAAAATTGTCGTACCGCAAATAAACTAAATCAAATAAACCAAATAGAATAAGAACAATTTGTACAGCATTCCACAAGGAAACAGATTTAAAGATCCCTAAACCGAAACGGTGAACCGTTAAATATGCAAAAAAGCCCATTTGGCTAATAACACTAAACAAAAAGCCCATGACAATTAACCAAATCAAGGTCGACAAAATATCAATGAGTTTAAATTCAGTAAAATAGGGCTCAAACTCATTCCAGCGAACAATAAAGCCCACAATAGCCGTTGTGATTCCGCCCACTAATAATGTGCTTAAAAATAATTTTACCCAATTACGGCTTGTCACACTATAAACCTCCAGAATACAAAAATAATCAACATTATGATTGTACCAAGCCAAATTTGAAAAATCCATAATTTATGATTCTGTACGAATAATCTTTCACAAGTTACAACATGCTAAACTTAAGGATTTTTATGTGAAAGGGGCTTATTAATGAAAGCAAAAAGCATATTGTGCCTCCTGCCCATCTTGCTGTTTTTGACAAGCTGTTCAGCCAATGAATCCAGCGGCGGAGGACAAGTTGATTACGAACAAACGAAAAAGATGGTTGTTGATATTCTTAAAACGGATGATGGGAAAAAAGCACTCCAAGAAGTAATGTCCAGTGATGGCATGAAGGAAAAGCTGGTAATGGATCAAAAAGTTGTCTCTGATACGATCCAGCAAACTCTCACATCGGATAAGGCAAAAGATTATTGGAAAAAAACGTTTAGTGATCCTAAATTCGCACAAAGCGTTTCAAAAAACTTGAAGTCTGAAAACAAAAAATTACTGAAGGAATTAATGAATGACCCCGAATATAGAGGAATGATGATTGAGGTTTTTAAAGAGCCGGAAATCCAAAAAGAGATGGCAGATGCATTAAAAAGCAAAGAGTACCGAGCACATCTACAAAAAGTCATAACAGAAACACTAGATAGCCCCTTGTTTAAAGCAAAAATACAAGAATTGCTCTTAAAGGCAGCAGAAGAAGCGGCTAGTAAATCCGCTGGTAAAAGCCAAAGTTCCGACAGCGGCAGTAAGACCGATACAGGAAGCTGAGGTAAATTTTTTATCTTGACCCATACTATCTAATGAAGAGAAGCCTTTTCCAGGAGGAAAAGGCTTCTCTTTTTGCATCTTTTTATTTTTTAAGTAAGGCAGTTACTTTTTCAGCGATTTCTAAATAAATTTTTCCAGTCTGATGGTCTTCTTGATAAATTGATGGTGCAAAGTCTTCCTCGTTCCAATCAGGCTGGTTAAGCGGCAAACGGCCAAGAACTTCGGTATTCAATTCCTCCGCTAATTTATCTCCCCCGCCTTGTCCAAATACATATTCCTTTTCACCAGTCAGCTTACTTTCAAAGTAGGCCATGTTCTCAATGACACCAAGAACTTCATGGTCGGTTTTCAGTGCCATCGCACCCGCACGCGCTGCAACAAACGCAGCAGTTGGATGTGGAGTAGTAACGATAATTTCTTTACATGCCGGCAGCATGGTATGAACATCTAAAGCCACGTCCCCAGTACCTGGCGGCAAGTCTAATAATAGATAATCGATATCGCCCCACTCTACTTCACTAAAGAAGCTGTTTAACATTTTTCCTAACATGGGTCCACGCCAAATAATTGGTGAATTGTCTTCCACAAAAAAGCCCATGGAGATAACTTGGACGCCGAAACGTTCGACAGGGATGATCTTTTCTCCCCTAACTACAGGTCTCTGGGTAATTCCCATCATATCAGGTACACTAAAGCCATAAATATCGGCGTCAATTAATCCAACCTTTTTGCCTAGACGCGCCAGCGCGACAGCAAGGTTCACCGACACCGTTGATTTACCAACGCCGCCCTTTCCACTGGCAATGGCAATGAAAGTGGTTTTATTTGAATGAAGCAAATTTGTCTCATTATTTTCTGGTTCCGCATGGCGATTTGCTGCTAATACTTCTTCAGGCAGTTCGCTAAAGCGGATTCCCACCGTTGCCGCCCCAGCTTCTTTTAACAAATTAACAATTTGTGTTTGTAATTGGAGCTGCTCCGCTGTACCAGTTTTTGCGATTGCCACTTTTACGCTTACATGGTTTTTTTCTTCTTTGATCTTTATTTCCACAATAGCATTTAATTCAGCTAATGTTTTATGTAAAAATGGTTCCTTCAGGCTGCCTAGAACCTCATAGATTCTTTCCTCTGTTAACATAAAAAGCACCTCACATTTTGAATTCGTTTCCATCTCTCAGTATATCATATCCAAGTTAAGAAACAGTTAAATGAATCACAGGTATTTTTAATTAGAAAAGCGTAAGCCCCCTGGTCAGCGGCGTATGGCCTGGAGCGCTCTAACCGAGATAAAGGAAACACGAAGAGCCGGAGGCGCATTCGATGTTGACTTATCGTAGGGCGGAGAGCGAAGGACACTAGCCGCTAGGGGGCTGGAGCTAGACATTCAAAAAAAATAGAAGGTGTTTTCCCACCTTCAATACTCTGGCTCGACGAGTTCTTTTTCATTCGTATAATATCGAGTGATACCTTGATAGATGGAAACGGCAACTTTCTCCTGGTAGGAATCCTTTTTTAACTTTTCCTTTTCTGCAGGGTTGGACATAAAGCCAACTTCCACTAAAACGCCAGGTTTCTTCGCGTTTTTTAAGATATAGACATTATTAATAGGTTTCGCTCTACGTGTGGTGTTCTTTAAATTTGTCCGCAGCTCGTCTTGGATAAACTTGGCCGCCTCTGCATTTTCTTTATATTGTGGTGCATAGAAGGTTTGAGCTCCGCTCCATTTGGAAGATGGAATGGCATTTAAATGAATACTGACAAAAAAATCATTATCACCGTCGTTAATCATCTTCAGTCTAGTTTTTAAATCCTCCACTTTTCTTCGACTGTAGCCCCTTGTATCAGATGCTGCTAAATCGGTATCTGTTTCTCTGGTCATAATGACAAGGGCACCTTGCATTTGCAAGTAATCCCGAACTTTTTTGGTAATCTCTAAGGCAATGTCTTTTTCTAAGGTTTGACCCGTTCCTGCGCCGCCATCTGGTCCGCCGTGGCCCGGGTCAAGCAAAATGATTTTTCCTGACAACGGAAGATTCCACGCATTCAATGAGTCATCTTCAGCAAAGTCATATTGTAAAACGAAAAATAAGACAAATAAGCCTACAATAAAACTAATTATTTTCAGTCTTCGTTTTGACACCCCTATCATTCCTTCCCGCTCGTCCCTATTCTCTAAACTATATGGGACAAAGGGGGGAATTAGAACAGGAAGAAATGCCAGACCTTAGTGCAGACGGAGCTTGTGGCGTCTTTGCCCTTTTTCATAGCCCTCTCTCCACCAGATATGGATATACTGCTCACATAGATAGTAAAGTGATTCACTCATGGCGCCTTCTTCACCGCTCCCCCAATAAAGGAAAAAGTTATATAACGTATCAATAAGATGTTTTTCTTCTCGGTAGCAGCGTCTTCGAACATCATCTAAGGTTTCACCATGATAACCAAACTTGCTATATTTTGCCCCCAATAAAAAAGCTTCAAGTGCGATATCATAACATGCTTCTTCAATTCCTGTATTCATGATGAGGCTGGAAACAATTTTGGTGGAGCCAAAGTATTGTTGGACTCGTTCTTTTAATGTATTGATCGATAATTCCCGAAGGACTGATCGTTCATATTTTATTTGTTTTTCCCGTTTTTTTTCCTTAAAGGTCGTAATTACTGTCACTTCTTTTCACCTCTTAGAACTATTCTTTATCTGGGGTTCAGAAGAAATGCAAAGAATTAAGTTGCCAATTTTTATCGGGCGGTTCTCTAAATTGTTAACAAAGAATTCAAACCATTAGTATGCGGTTCTTTGTAAAATAAGAGGTGGTTCCAAAAAATGATGGAGAGGAAGTGGCACA
Organism: Neobacillus sp. MER 74; assembly: GCF_023714155.1. NCBI lineage: Bacteria > Bacillati > Bacillota > Bacilli > Caryophanales > Bacillaceae > Neobacillus > Neobacillus sp. MER 74. The sequence goes on along the minus strand of NZ_JAMAUV010000019.1, from coordinate 66,956 downwards.
TGCCGCATTATAAGTCTCGTGTGAGGTCAAAGGAATTACGAGTTCTGAGTTCATTGAATGTACGAATGGAGTTGCCTTTCAAGGACAAGCAGCGTCTTGCTTACCTTGAAAAGGGATACCAGGGGGAGGTGTTCTTTGACCAGCTAACTTCGGAGTTAAAAAATGATTTATACATTTTAAATGATTTAAGCCTTGAGCAGAATAAATCTTTTTTTCAAATTGATACACTTATTATTTCTCAACATACGATTTATCCATATGAAATAAAAAACTATGAGGGGGATTATCGATATGAATCGGGAAATTTCTACCCCAAATCATCCAAGGATGAAATTAGTAATCCTTTACATCAATTAGAACGAAGTAAGTTGCTCCTTCGTCCATTACTTAAAGATCTTGCCTTTCACTTACCCATTGAAGGCGATGTAACCTTTGTACACCCCCATTTCACCTTATACCAAGCCCCGTTAAACGAGCCAATTATTTACCCCACTCAGCTAAACAGTCTGATGAAAAAATTAAACGAGATTCCTTCAAAACTAACGAACCGCCACAAAATACTTGCTGATCAACTAATCTCATTGCACCAAACGGACAATCCTTTTACCCGTTATCCCGCTTATAACTTTGGTCACCTGAAAAAGGGGGTTATTTGTGAAAATTGCCACTTGCTGATCATTCCTGATGAAGGGAAGATGATTGTCTGTAGTAAATGCGGGCACATAGAAACAATCGATTCTGCTGTATTACGGTGTGTGGAGGAATTAGTGTTGCTTTTTCCTGGTATCAAAATTACTACAAATCTGGTTTTTGAGTGGTGTGGGGTTGGGTCTAAGAAGACCATACGAAGAGTACTTATCCAGAACTTTAACTCAATTGGGCACCGGAAATATAGGTATTTTGAATGAACTTAATCGTTTAAGTACATTTTTAGTTCGGCCAATGTGTGGCATTTTCATTTTTTGTGGAAGGGCTTTGTATTATCGGGACTGGGGATGAAGTTCTTTTAGGTTCCTTTTTCCTTTTCTCGGTAAATGGCGAAGGGACCTGCTTCATTTACCACAGAGACCCTTTTTTCCTTCTACCGGTAAATCGAGACCTCCTTCATTTACCCGCAGAGGCCCTTTTTTCCTTCTACCGGTAAATGGAGACTTCCCTCATTTACCGCAGAGGCCCTTTTTTCCTTCTACCGGTAAATGGAGACTTCCCTCATTTACCGCAGAGGCCCTTTTTTCCTTCTTTCGGTAAATGGAGTCCTCCTTCATTTACCGCAGAGACCCCCTTTTCCTTCTTTCGGTAAATCGAGACCTCCCTCATTGACCGCAAGGGCCCTTTTTTTCCTCTCTCGGTAAATCGGGACCTCCCTCATTGACCGCAGAGGCCCCCCTTTTCTCATCCAAAAGTTGTAGATAAACTTCAAGCTTTTTTCCGAAGGATGATTTTACAAAAACCTTTATGCTTAAGACATCAAGAAACAAAGGGGAGAGACGATATGAATAATAAAGTTGTGATGATTACTGGCGCGTCTAAAGGGCTGGGCAGAGCGTTGACACTGGCTTTTGGAAAGGAAGGAGCTAAACTGGCCATCTGCTCAAGGACACCAGAAAAACTCTTAAAAGTGAAAGAAGAAGTTAAAAAATTAGGTGCGGAGGTTCTCGCAGTTACCGCGGATATTTCCAAATCACGTGATGTAGAACGATTCATTGCGATGACTGAGGAGGCATTTGGCCACATTGACGTCTTAATTAATAATGCCTCGATCCTTGGCCCCAGTCCAATGCCTCTACTGCTCGATTACCCAGAGGAAGACTTTGCGGAGGTGCTGCGAGTAAATGCAGTTTCGCCCTTTCTTGTGACAAGAAGGGTTATTCCAGGGATGCTCGAACGGAACGAAGGTTCAATTATCAATGTAACATCGGAAGCTGGCCATACGGGTTATGCAGGATGGGGTGCGTACGGAATTTCTAAGTTCGCCGTGGAAGGCCTCACCCAGACTTGGGCAGACGAATTAAAGGAGACGAATATTCGGGTAAACATGGTCGATCCCGGTGAAATGGACACAGATATGCATCAATTAGCAGTCCCAAATTGCAATTACCCATTAGCTAAGCCAGAAGATGTCATCGAAATCTTTCTTTATCTAGCATCAGATAAGTCAGCTGCAATAAATGGCCAGCGCTTTGAGGCTCAAGCAGAGGAGGAATTGTGATGGCAACAAGAGCATTAGATTTTTACCTGCCTAATGAATTAAATGCGTCCCTCCCCCCTGAAAAACGCGGTGTGCGAAGAGATCACGTCCGGATGATGGTTCTCGACCGGGCAACCGGAGACATCAAGCATGATCATTTTTTCCAGCTTGCAGATTATCTCGAGCCCGGCGACCTGCTTATTGCCAATAACAGTCGAACTATCCCCGCGGTCTTACACGCCAATTGTATTCGAGACACAGAACCCATCATACCCCATGTTGAAGTGCGTCTGGCCAGACGATGCCAGGAAGCTCTATGGGAGGCATTAATCGTTGCCGCTCCCGTAAAACCAGGTGACATACTCGAGTTTTCATCAGAATTGTCTGCAATCGTAATTGCTGAAAAGGGAAATTCTCCATTAAAAGTCATTGAATTTACGAAACAAGGTACGGAATTATTTAATAGTATTTATGCCCTTGGAGAGCCGATTCGTTATGAATATATCGAGGAGCCATGGGATCTTGATTACTATCAAACCATTTTTGCCAGTCATCCAGGTTCTGTGGAAATGCCCTCAGCAGGCAGAGCGTTCAGCTGGGAGCTAATTTTCAAATTAAAGCGATTGAACATCCATTTCGACTTTATCCAACTGCATACAGGACTAAGTTATTTAATCGACGATACCTATCAGCAGTCACCTGAAGAAAATATCGAAGAGTACCAAATCTCTGAACAAACCATGGATCGGATTCGACAGACAAAAGCCGCTGGCAAACGAGTCATTGCGGTTGGCACCACCGTGGTTCGTGCTCTTGAAAGTGCAGCCAGAAGCGGAGTCCTATCGGGCACAACCAATCTCTATATCGATCAGCAATATCCTTTAAAAATAGCCGACGGAATCATTTCTGGTTTTCATGAACCCCAAGCAAGCCACCTTGATATGCTGTCCGCCTTTGTATCAGAGCAGCATTTGCTGCAAGCATACAATCATGCCATCGTCGCAGGTTATTTATGGCATGAGTTTGGCGATATGAATTTAATCTTATAATCCAAGGTTTCACCAAACATGCGTTTCCATCATTATGGTTTTAAAGTTGATAATCTCGAGGAGTCGATTGATTACAAGCTAAGCCTGCTCCATAACGTTCAAAGTCAAGTTTTTAACGTCAACCTTCCATCCATTAAGTTATAATTACAGTAAATGCGGACAGTGGAGGAGAATAGAATGTCTGAGAAGAATAATGATATTGGGATTTTAAAAGAAATCGCTGAGTTATTGAATGAAGGAACGGATACAAACAATGTGCTGGCCGGCGTATTGAAAAGACTTCTCCAAGTAACTGGTCTACAGACTGGATGGATTTTTTTAATGGATGAGCAAGGGACGCATCACCTCGCAGCCGACGAATCTCTGCCCCCTGCTTTGGCAGCTAACCAAAAAGAACGAATGTGCCAGGGCGGGTGTTGGTGCGTCAATAAATACAATAATAAAAAATTAACTAAAGCTACGAATATTATGGAATGTAAACGAATTGAGGAAGCGATCGAAGAACATGCTGGTGAAACTTGCGGACTGACCCATCATGCCACCGTTCCGCTAGGAGCTGGAGATGAACGATTTGGAATCTTAAATGTTGGATCGCCTTATAAGACACATTTCAACAAAAATGAACTTGCATTACTTGAAGCTGTTGCCTATCAAATCGGCACGGCGCTAAAACGCATAAAACTTACCCAGAGGGAACAAGAAACCGCACTTGTTGCGGAACGCAACCGGCTGGCAAGAGATCTTCATGATTCCGTTAATCAACTGTTATTTTCCCTCAGCTTAACAGCAAGGGCAGGAGTGGAAATGACTGAACAAGAAGACGTGAAACATACGTTCGTCTATATTAAGGACTTAGCTCAGGAAGCGCTTGGAGAGATGCGAGCATTGATTTGGCAGCTGCGCCCGCTTGGTCTAGAGAATGGCATCGTTAGCGCCTTGAGAAGTTATGCTGAAATGCTTGGCCTATCCATCGATACCGAGATTACAGGAGCAGCGAGCGTTCCTGGAAAAGTCGAGGAAGCATTGTGGCGCATCGGTCAGGAGGCGTTAGCCAATTGTAAGAAGCACTCCCAGACCACTGAGGCCAACTTGATGTTTCATGCCTCCAAGGACCTCGTTGTGATGACCATCAAAGATCAAGGATGCGGTTTCCTTTACGGAGAAAATGTAAAAATTCCGTCATTGGGGTTAAAAAATATGAAAACACGAACAGAAGCACTAAATGGACAATTCCACTTAAAGAGTAGACCAGGTAGCGGGACCGCGATAGAAGTCCGCATACCTTTTTAGAGAGGAGAATTCACATGTGTATACGCATCCTAATAGCTGACGACCATCATGTCGTCAGAAGAGGCCTGGTCTTTTTCCTTCGAACACAAAAAGGCCTTGAAATTATCGGGGAAGCCGCCAATGGCAAAGAAGCCGTTCAACAGGCCCAGTTGTTAAAGCCAGATATTATTTTAATGGACCTCGTCATGCCGGAAATGGACGGAATCCAGGCAACAAAGATCATAAAAGAAAAGCAGCCCGAAATTAAAATTATGATGCTGACGAGTTTTTCGGACCAAGATCAGGTCATTCCCGCGCTCGAAGCTGGTGCTTCCGGGTTCCAATTAAAAGACATTCAGCCTGATGAGCTGGTCACATCGATTAAAAAAATCATCAGCGGGGAAAATCAGCTTCACCCAAAAGCTACCTCACATTTACTCGCCAATTTGTCCAATAAAAGCAAGCAGGAAAAGAATTTACTAGAGGAATTAACCAAGCGGGAGTTAGATGTGTTAAAAGAAATCGCGAAAGGAAAAAGCAATAAGGAAATTGCTGCCGCATTATTTATTACCGAAAAGACGGTTAAAACTCATGTATCGAACCTTTTAGCAAAGCTTGAACTGGCGGACCGGACACAGGCCGCCCTGTATGCAGTTAAAAACCAACTAGTCAACTAAGGGCGGATGCGGGGAGAAACTACATCTGCTTTGTTTGAAAATTAAATTGCAAGGAATTGAGCAATATCTTGAGCATTTTATACACGCCTTTAATAGGATGAATTAAGCTTATTAAGGATGTGTTTTTTTATGGAACAAATACCCTACCAAATTCCATCATATTTTTTAGAAATAAAAAAAGCGGATCTAAAAGATCTTAGGAATGATATTTGGAGCGATGACCCTGTTCCTGCCTGTTTACAGGTGGGTGATACCCGCTATAATGTTGATATTTGCTACCGAGGTTCCTATACCCGGGAATTCCGTAAAAAATCATATATGATCAAGTTCATAGAACCAAAAACCGTTTCGGATGCACATGTCATTCACCTTAATGCAGAATACAGAGATCCCTCACTCCTCCGCAACAAACTTTCTCTCGACTTTTTTCAAGACATTGGTGTCTTATCGCCGGAAAGTAAGCATGTTAATTTAATAAGAAATGGCTCTTTAAAAGGGGTGTATCTACAATTAGAATCCGTGGATGAAATGTTCTTGAGAAGAAGAGGACTCCCTTTAGGGCCGATTTTATATGCTGTAGGTAATGGCGCCAACTTTTCACTGTACAAAAAGGGCAAACAGAAGAAGTCTCTTACTTCAGGCTACCAAAAAGCATTTGGGAATGAATCCGATTATAAATACCTCATCGAACTAGTAGAAAAAGTCAATAGTATCCCACTCCCCGACTTCCCCCGGATCATTTTCAAACTCATTGACATAAATAAATACGCACAGTGGCTGGCATGCGCGGTTTGCACCATGAATAATGATGGATTCACCCATAACTATGCCCTTTATCGTAACAGCCAAACAGGGTTGTTTGAATTCATTCCTTGGGATTATGATGGCACCTGGGGCCGGAAAATTAGCGGGGGTATTATGAAGTACGATTATGTTCCTATTGGAGGTAGAAATACCAACCATCTTTCATTTCTTCTCCTGCAAGTACCTGAGTTTCGCACGCTTTACAGAAACATATTAGAAGAAATCTTAGAAACTCAGTTCACAGTTCCTTATTTAGAAAATAAAGTTACTTCTATGCATCAAGCTTTACGGCCGCATATCCTGCAAGATCCGTTTAAAAAGAAGGATATCGAATTATTTGATGGGGAACCGGAAGTGATTTTTCAATTCATTCGTGATAGATCTGCCTATTTAAAAAAAAGACTCAAGTATTTAGACTCCTAGCAAAGTTAGGCAAAAAAAGACCCCCAACCAATATGGTTGGGGGCCTTTGAAAGTACCAATAATAGTTGGAACCATGCTGCTATCCCAGGCTCCTATTTACATTCTAATACCCCTCATCTACCAGCTGTTTTGCTTCAAAATACAACACCTGAATAAACTTCTTGGCATTAATCCGCGTATGCGTTGATGAAATTAAAGATGCTTGTTTCAATTCCGTCATTCGTTGACGCACTGTTGTAAAATCAAAAAACTTCGACGCGTAATTCTCAAATTTCTGATTCGCAAAATCAGCGAGGCCAAGAGAGGCCAAATGGTTCAATGATTGGTAAATTGCTCGGCGAACACGCTGTTCGGACGCTTTTCTCTCCCTGTCAACCTCATCTTGCGAAGCGGCCGTTCCTAATTTTTTTAAGCTGATATGGGTGAAGATATCCTTTAAAATAGGAAATCCCGTCTCAAATGCTAGTTTTTTCTCATAATGGTATAAATAATCGATGATTTCCAGCAAGTCCTTGCTTCCATTTTCACCGGCTATGCCGAGTTCGGATAAAAGAACTTGCCCCCAATCTGTAATTTTCTTTTCCTCGGAGGCAGACTTTTGTTCCTTGGCGGAATTCCAATCAAATACATTGCTGAGTGATTTTTGAATGTCTTGTATAGACTGCTCCAAACGAATGCGTTCCATGACCTTCTGTACAACCGATAATACTTCATTTCTGTTCAGCGGCTTCGTGATGTAATATTCGATTCCAAGTGAATAAGCCTCCCCGATCAGTTCTTTAGACTCTACTTGGGAAATCATAATGATTTTCCCTTTAAATGACTGCGCAATGCCACGAATGGTTTCAATTCCGTCCCGGATCGGCATCAGTAAATCAATGAATAAAATATCGACATGCTTCATTGCCAGCGTATGTGCATCTAGTAATGAACCATCATCCGCTTCTCCTACAACGTCACCCAATTCTTCATCCTCTATAATTTGTGATAGCATAGATCGAAAGACTTCATCATCATCCGTAATATAAAAAAACATAAACTCACCCTTTCTCGGCAAGACAGAGGATCGGCAGCCGGATAATGAAAATGCATCCTTTCCCACTCGTTTGGAGTGTTACCTCTCCTCCCAATTCCTCTGACATTTCTTTTACAAAAGATAGACCGATTCCCGTGGACGGTGTTCCATCTTCTCCATATCTAGAAGTAAACCCCGGTTTAAAAATGAGATGTTTATATTTAGAAGGAACGCCCGGACCGTCGTCAATCACTTTACACTCGAGCCAATTATCCTCTTTATCTATTGAAATGGTGATTGTGCCTGTATTTTCAATCGCTTCTACTGCGTTCGCGACTAAATTGTTGATAAAAGACAGCATAAGGTAAATGTGATAATTTGGATGCTCTCCCCTAATCTGCGAAATAAATTTGATTTTCTTCCCTAACAGCTCTGCATATTTCTGATTGATTCGAACTATTATGTACGCTAATTCATGTACATTCATATATTCCGGCAGACTTTCGCTTGATATGAGCTTTGAAAGTCCCGCAAAGATTCTTTGGTTATCCTTTTTTATTTCATGCACCTCTCCGGCTATCCGTAAAGCTTTTTTCCCCCAATTTTCAATGGGAAGTCCTTGGCCTTGTTTAAAATCAATCATGTTTCGATATAGATTGTAGGATTCTTTTGTGATGGTTTCTGCATTTTGCAGCGTCTTTTTCAAATAAACAGACTCTACATACAAATTGGAAAGGTGCATGAGCATATTCTCATTCTCCCTCCGAGTTTGCGATTCTTTCAGTCGTAGTTCGTACAGTTTCATCATATTGATGAAGGCCAAAACAAAAAAGCTTCGAAACACTGCGATAATAATGATTTTATTCAATGCCCCTATCGTCACAGCCGTTCCCAATACAAAAAGATGAAAAAGCATTAGTTCAATAAGACTGGATGTGATTTCAATTGTAATACCGAAACATCCAATCAGCAAAGGATGTTGAAAACGATTCACCCTCATCAAATAAAACAGGAAGGCATATGTAAAATAGTAGAAAAACGTCGGATAACGTTCGGTAAGAGATACTGCCAGGCTAAAGTCTGCCGACGCCATCCAATCCAATAAAACCCGGAACGCCGATACTGACGTTCCTACTAGCAGCCCCATGACTACAGGTGAAATTTTACGAAAGAACAATAAAGAAAAGAAGAAAATAGGTGTTCCGAAACTGACACGAAATACATTATCGAATGGATGAAAGTTCAATTCACCCGCGATTGGTACTATAACCATAAGAGCAATAACGATCCAGGTATCTTTGCTTTGCAGTTGATCCGTTCTCAAATCCGCCACTTCCTGATTTTTGCTACTAACAAACCGCCGCCTTGTAGTTATAAACACAATTGACCCCCATACACTACTAGTTATATAAGAAAATACAGCTTGTTTATCAAAACAAGCTGTATTTTCGCCCATTATACCATAACTGTTTCTTTCGCCGCTTTTATAGGCCGATACACCGGTTCCCACATTGAATTTCGAACTGCTTGCTTAATATCGTCATGTTTTATTCGTGCCACACCATCGGCAACAGCCGCCTTTGCCACTTCTATCGCGACAATTTCTGAAATGGCACGAAGATTCTCAATCTGCGGAAGTAAAGGCGCACCTGGATTGCTTACATCGATCATTCCCGCCACAGCTTCTGCTGCTGCAGCAAACATGCCGTCAGTGATGATACTGGCACGGGAGACGTTTGTTCCAAGTCCAAGCCCCGGGAAAATAAGAGCGTTATTGGATTGTCCGATTTCATATTCTGTTCCGTTATATGTAACAGGAGAAAACGGACTTCCTGTTGCTACGAGTGCTCTTCCCTCTGTCCAATGGATTAGATCAGCAGGCTTTGCTTCCGCAAGCGGAGTCGGATTGGACAGAGGTAAAATTATCGGTCTTTCAACGTACGCTGCCATGTCTTTCACAATATCCTCAGTGAATGCCCCCGCAACCGTTGAAGTTCCGATCAAAATAGTTGGATGTACTTGTCGAACGACTTCAGCTAAGCCTGATCCTGCATTTTTTTCTTCAGCAGGACGCGCATATGGGCGCTGGAAGTCGTACAATACGTCCATATCATCTGCCAGTAAACCATTCCGGTCAATGCACCAAAATCTTTGGTTCGCCGATTCCCATGAAAGCCCCTCCCGTACCATGGCATCGCGCACCTGATCAGCAATTCCAATACCGGCTGTACCCGCCCCAAATACGACAACACGATGCTCACTGAGCGGAATACCGGAAGCGCGCACTGCCGCCAGCACAGCAGCAAGCGATACAGCCCCTGTACCTTGTATATCATCATTGAATGTACACACTTTATCTCGATACTTTTCTAAAATGCTTCGCGCATTTTGGGAACTGAAATCCTCCCAATGCAGCAAAGCATTAGGAAACATTCTCGCCACCGTACTTACAAACTGCTCAATGAATTCATCATACCGCCCATACCGAACACGGGGATGGCAATTACCGATGTAGAACGGGTTGTTCAGAAGCTCTTCACGATCAGTGCCCACATCTAAGATTACAGGCATGACACGTGCGGGATCGATTCCTGCTGCGGCTGTATAAACAGCTAATTTACCAATCGCGATATTACTACCGCCAACACCCCAGTCACCGATCCCTAAAATGCCTTCCCCATCGGTAATAACGATTAAATCGATATCTTCCGCACTCGCCCCGAAGTTTTTAAATGCTTGTTCAATGCCGCTTGCATCATTAATAGATAAATACACCCCGCGCGGCCGGCGGTATTCAATGCTGTAACGCTGGATTGCTAACCCGACTGTCGGTGTATATATGATTGGAAGCATTTCTGGTAAATGGTCCGTCAGCACCCGGTAAAACAATACCTCGTTTCGGTCATGCAGTGCCGATAACGCAACATTTTTATGCAAATCGTTCGGCTGCGAGCAGAATTGTTCATAAGCGCGGCGTGCCTGCTCATCGAGCGTTAGTACTGCCGGCGGTAATAATCCAGTTAAATTCAGCTCCTGTCTCTCCTCCTCCGTGAAGGCAACCCCCTTATTCAACAACGGTATAGCCATTAATTCCGCACCTCGTAAGGCAGTTTCCACATCCCCATTCGGACCAACCTTGAATTTATACATATATTCCCTTCCTTTTCCAATCAACCTCTGCTGTTGATTCTCAATAAAAATAAGGCATCCTCGAAGTTCTATCCCTTATGTCAAACAAAAAAGGGCTGCTCCGCCCTCCTTTGCTTGACATGTACAAGTTTACTGTCTATTTAAAAGAACTGCACCTGCGATACCAGGGTGAGTCATTTCATAAGGGTCCAAAATTAGATCAAGCTCTTCGTTTGATAATATGTCATATTTCAAACATAATTCGCGAATCGGCTGACCGGTTAAAATAGCTTCCCTCGCAATACGTGCAGCAACCTCATAGCCGATATGCGGATTTACCGCCGTAATAATCCCGGCACTCTTTTCTACATATTCCTTCATTCTATCTTCATTTGCTTCAATTCCCTTTAAACAATAGTCTGTAAATGCACGAAATGCATTATTCATAATACTGATGGATTGAAGTAAATTAAATACGAGAACAGGCTCCATAACATTCAGTTCCAGCTGCCCTGCCTCAGATACAAGACAAATCGTATGGTCGTTTCCAATAACTTGAAACGCCACTTGATTAATGACCTCAGCCATTACAGGGTTGACTTTCCCCGGCATAATGGAAGAACCAGGCTGACGGGAAGGCAATGTTATCTCGCCTAATCCCGTGCGGGGACCGGAGGCCATCAATCTCAAATCATTGGCAATTTTGGACATGTTCATCATGCATACTTTAAGTGCTGCCGATACTTCGGTGTAAACATCTGTGTTTTGGGTTGCATCCACAAGGTGCTCAGCTCCCACGAGCGATAAGCCGCTAATATCGGCAAGATGCTCCACTACACGCTCAATATAGCGAGGGTCTGCGTTCAAGCCCGTTCCCACCGCCGTCGCGCCCATGTTCACCTCATATAAATGCTGGCGTGATTGTTTGATGCGCTTGATATCGCGGGCAATTACGCGGGAGTATGCTTCAAACTCTTGACCTAATCGAATCGGTACAGCATCCTGCAGATGAGTACGGCCCATTTTGATGACCCGGTCAAATTCCTTTGCTTTTTGCTCGAATACGCCATGCATAGATTCCATTGTGTCTAATAATTTTTCTAACATATTCAATGTTGCGATGTGAATCGCGGTCGGAAAAGCATCATTCGTAGACTGAGCCATATTCACATGGCTGTTCGGACTAATATGAAAATAATCTCCTCTTTCTTTTCCGATTAATTCAAGCGCACGATTGGCAATGACCTCATTCGCATTCATGTTCATTGATGTACCTGCGCCGCCTTGAATCGGGTCGACAATGAAATGCTCGTGCCACTTGCCGTCGATGATTTCTTGAGCGGCCTCTATTATGGCTTTGCCCACCCCTTCATACAGGCGCTTTGTTTCCATATTGGCAAGAGCCGCCGCTTTCTTGACAACGGCCAAAGCTTTAATTAGTTCTTCATGAATTGTATATCCTGTAATAGGGAAGTTCTCGACAGCGCGCAATGTTTGGATGCCGTAATAGGCATTTACAGGCACCTCTTTTTCCCCTAAAAAATCCTTTTCAATCCGAACATTTCCTTTTATTTCAGTTACTGTCATTACATTCTCCTCCTATCCCTTTATGCAGCCTTTGTTTCTTTAACAGAATCCAAATAGTCCTGAGCTTTTTCTTTATCAAATTCGCCCTCCCATTTCGCCATTGAGATGGCAGCCAATGAGTTTCCTAAAACGTTTACAGCTGAGCGAATCATATCTAAAATACGATCGATTCCAGCAATCAAAGCAATTCCCTCTAACGGTAATCCCATAGATCCGAGAGTCGCCAGTACAACGACAAACGATGCACCTGGGACGCCTGCCATACCTTTTGAAGTCATCATAAGTACAAATAACAATGTGATTTGCTCCATCAATGACATGTGTACGTTATACATTTGCGCAACAAACAGCGAAGCAAGGGCCTGATAAATTGCTGATCCTGTCAGATTGAATGTGTATCCTGTCGGAATGACGAAAGAAACAATCGCCTTAGGACAACCGAATTGCTCCATCTTTTTCATGATGTTCGGGAGAACTGCCTCAGAACTCGCTGTTGTAAAAGAAATGATAAGTTCTTCCTTTAAAATCTTAATAAGTGTAAAAATATTTGTTCCTGTCATTTTCGCGTTTATACCTAAAATCACAATAGCGAAAAACAATACAGTTACATACACAGCCAATACAAGTTTTCCAAGCGGAAGCAATGTGCTCACTCCGAAATGGGCCACCGTCACTGCAATAAGAGCGAATACTCCAAATGGAGCAGCCTTCATTACTTGATTTGTTACCCAAAACATTGCTTCTAATACACCTTCAAAGAAATGAAGTACCGGCTTTCCTTTGTCCCCGATTGCCGCGACCCCTAGGCCGAATAGAACACTGAAGAAAATAATCGGTAATAGATCCCCTTGCGCCATTGATTCAAACACATTTTTTGGAACGATGTGAACGATTGTTTCCGCAAAGCCTTTGTTTTGTGTAGCGCTTGCTGTTTGTTCGTATGCTGAGATATCTCCTTTTGCCAGATGGCTCATATCTACACCAGAACCTGGATGGAACACATTTGCAGCCAGCAATCCAATCCCCAGCGCAATCGTTGTAATGATTTCAAAATAAAGTATCGTCTTGCCGCCAAGCTTACCTAATTTTTTTATATCACCTACACCCGCCACCGCAACAACAAGTGCGGCTATTACAATCGGCATAACGATCATTTTAATTAAATGAATGAAAATATCACCGATTGGCGCAATGTAGGCAATTGCTGTGTTGTTCCCATAAGTAGCAGCCCCAACCACTATACCTAAAATAAGTGCAATAAAAATTTGCGCAGCTAATCCAAATTTTTTCATGTCCATCCCCCTTGTTAACGCTTCCAATTTTGAATACTTAAATAATTTTAAAAGTAAAACAACAAAACCCTACAAAAATCTACAAAACGATTAAAAAAAAATTTAAAAGAACAAACTGCTGCGAGAATCCATGATTTCCTATACAAAAAAAAGACCCTCAACCAATTCGGGTTGAGAGCCTTTGAAACGTAAAAATTAACGTTTTGAGAACTGAGGCGCACGACGAGCACCTTTAAGACCGTATTTCTTACGTTCTTTCATACGTGGATCACGAGTTAATAATCCAGCGCGTTTTAATGTTGGGCGGAATTCAGGGTCAGCTTGTAATAATGCACGAGCAACACCATGACGGATTGCTCCAGCTTGACCAGTGTATCCACCACCGCTTACGTTTACAAGAACATCGTAGCTTCCAACAGTTTCAGTAGCTACTAATGGTTGTCTTACAACAACACGTAATGCTTCAAATGGGATATAATCTTCGATTTCACGACCATTAACAATAATTTTACCTGTGCCTGGTACTAAACGCACACGTGCGACAGAACTCTTACGGCGACCTGTACCGATATATTGAACTTGTGCCAAGTTAATTCCCTCCCTCTTTATTAACCGCGAAGTTCGTAAACTTCAGGTTGTTGTGCTTGGTGCGGATGTTCGCTGCCAGCATATACGTGTAATTTTTTGATGATTTGACGGCCAAGAGAATTCTTTGGAAGCATACCTTTAACAGCAAGCTCGATCATTTTCTCAGCATAGTTAGTACGCATTTCTAGAGCAGTTCTTTGTTTTAAACCACCTGGGTGATTTGTGTGACGGTAGTAAATTTTGTCAGTTAATTTCTTACCAGTAAGTTCTACTTTAGAAGCGTTAAGAATGATTACATTATCACCAGTGTCAACATGTGGTGTAAAAGTTGGTTTGTTTTTACCACGTAAAATTGATGCTACTTCAGAAGCAAGACGTCCAAGAGTTTTGCCCTCAGCATCAATTACGTACCATTTACGCTCGATAGTGTTGGCATTTGCCATAAACGTTGTACGCATGAGTTTCCCTCCTAATTTAAATCCAAAAAGATTATTGTCTTCGCACTTTTAAAGCAATTAGTGTTCAATTCTGTTCCGGGAATGAACATCTACTACCCTTGTGCGGTTAAGTTTGTATTCATATATTTTCAATCACGATGAAGACTTTCCGGGGCTTTATCGTGGGATTAAAAACACGCACATATAATATAATAAATACTTCAGGGCTATATGTCAAGAAAATGTTACACCAGGTTGTGTTGTATTAAAAATTATTTACTCATAATATACTTCCCAAAGGTATAAACCGTGGCCAGGGGCTGTTTTTCCAGACAAAGTCCGATCTTTCTGAGCCAATATATTCGGGATCTCTTCTGGGCTTCGATCACCAGATCCAACTTCTAATAATGTTCCTACTAAAATACGGACCATATTATATAAAAAGCCATTTCCAACAAAACGGATGGTTAACATCTCATTCTCGCGTGAAAAATCAATCGCTTTAATCGTTCGCACTTTGTCTTCCACTTCTGTCTTCGCAGCACAGAAGCTAGAAAAGTCATGTGTACCTAGGAAAAAATTACTTGCCTGTTCCATTGCATTCAAATTGAGACGATATGGATATTGGTAAGCAAATTTCCGCAAAAAAGGATCCCTATTTGAAGATAAATGGAGCTTATAGCGGTATTCCTTCCCTTTAGCATCAAAGCGGGCATGAAACGAATCATCGACCGTCACAGCAGAAAGGACAGAAATATCGCCTGGAAGCATTGAATTCAACGCTCTTCCCCACTTTTCTTCCGGAATATGGAGCGGCGAATCAAAATGAATGACTTGTCCTTTTGCATGTACGCCGGCATCCGTTCGTCCAGAAGCGAATACCTTCACCGGTTCACCCTTATGCATTTTTGTTAATACAGCTTCTAAAACAGATTGAACGGTCCGCTTATTAGGCTGAACCTGATAACCTGAAAATCCAGAACCATCATAAGAAATGATACATTTATACCTTGGCATAGCTTCGCTCCATTATGAACGTAATAAGAATAATAAGATCGTTACAAGAACTAAAAGAACCATCTGAAAGGAATCAGCTTTTTTCCAAGATAACTCCCGATACTTTGTTCTGCCTTCTCCGCCTCGATAACCCCTTGCTTCCATCGCTACGGCTAATTCTTCTGCCCGTTTAAATGAACTAACAAACAATGGGATTAGCAGTGGAATGACGGCTTTAATGCGTTCCTTAAACGGTCCGCTCGCAAACTCTACGCCTCTGGCGATTTGCGCCTTCATAATTTTATCCGTTTCCTGCATAAGCGTGGGAATAAACCGCAATGAAATGGACATCATTAACGCCATCTCATGGACAGGAAAACGAACCTTATTTAAAGGATGTAAAAGTGTTTCCAAACCATCCGTAATTTCAATCGGAGTGGTTGTCAGTGTCAACAAAGACGTCATTAGAATTAGGAAGAAGAATCGTAGCGAAATAAAAATCCCTTGTCTTAACCCTTCCTCATAAATCTTAACTGGCCCTAGTTCATATAAAAGGGCACCTTCTTTAGTAAAAAACAACTGTAGAATAAATGTAAAAAGGACAAGCCAAATAACCGGCTTCAAGCCGCCATACAAAAAGCGCACGGGGACTCGCGACAATCCAAGCATAAAAAAAGTATAAATACCAATAAGTGCATAGGTTACCACATTATTTGCCAGAAAAATAATACAGACAAAAAGAAAGATAATCAATATTTTAGAGCGAGGGTCCATCTTATGAAGAACCGAATCGGCCGGAACATAGCGCCCAAAAATCATTTTATCCATCATAAGCGAACACCTCTACTTAACACCTTAGTAACAGCAGCAGACAGTTCATCAATGGTTAGGAACATTTTCTCTAATTTAATCCCTAATTTGTCCTCAAGTTTCAGTTGAAAACGAACCACTTCGGGTACATCCAGTCCCATTTCAACAAGTTCACCCGGTGCTGAGAAAATCTCTTCCGGTGTCCCTCTTTGAACAACCTTCCCATGCTGCATTATGACAATTTGGTCTGCATATCTTGCAGCATCCTCCATACTATGTGTGACAAGTATGGTAGAAAGCTTTCTTTCTTTATGAAGATCGTAAAACATATCCATGACCTCTTTACGGCCTCTAGGGTCTAGCCCTGCTGTAGGCTCGTCCAGGACAATAACATCAGGTTCCATAGCGAGTACACCTGCAATGGCCACGCGGCGCATTTGGCCCCCAGAGAGATCAAATGGGGATTTTTGAAGGACTTCTTCGCCTAAGCCCACTTGATGTAAGGCAATCCGTGCGCGTTCCTTTGCATCACTCTCAGAAACGCCAAAATTCATGGGCCCGAACATAATATCCTTTTCAACAGTTTCTTCAAACAATTGATGTTCAGGGAATTGAAAAACAATCCCAACTTTTTGACGGATCCTCTTCAAATTTTTATTTTTCAGTCCAGCCTTAATTTCTTGATCACCAATCGAAACTGATCCTTTTGTTGGCTGCAAAAGTGCGTTTAAATGTTGGAGGACGGTGGACTTTCCTGAGCCGGTATGGCCAATTATAGCCATATACACCCCTGTCGGAATATCAATCGAAACGTCCGCAATGGCCAATCGTTCAAAAGGAGTATTTGCTTGATATCGATAATCTACATGTTTGAGCGAGATGTCCATAGCTCTGTCACCAACTCTTCTTCCGATAAATAATGTCTCGATAGTTGAACACCCTTGTCCCGAAATGATTTCGCCATTTTTACTGAAAAAGGAATATCCAAACCTAATTGAACTAATTGTTCATCCATGGAGAAAATTTCTTCAGGTGTCCCTTCACGAAAAACTTCCCCTTTGTTCATCACAATAATGCGATCCGCTTTGGCTGCTTCATCTAAGTCATGGGTAATAGATATAACGGTTAAAGATTTCTCTTCTTTTAATAAACGAACTGTCTCCAATACCTCTTCCCTGCCTTTGGGATCAAGCATTGATGTTGCCTCATCTAATATGATAATTGACGGCCTTAGCGCAAGAACACCTGCTATTGCCACACGCTGCTTTTGGCCTCCAGATAGATGGTGGGGCTCTTGATGTAGAAACTTATCCATCTTGACCCTCTTTAACGAATCTTCGACTCTTTTGACCATTTCCTCTCTAGGAATGCCATTATTTTCTAAACCAAAAGCCACATCATCCTGTACAGTCGTACCAACAAATTGATTATCAGGATTTTGAAAAACCATCCCAATTTTTTTTCGGATATCCCATATTGATTCTTCATCAAGCTTAATACCACAAACCTGTAGTTCACCCGATTGAGGAAATTGAAGCCCATTTAGTAGTTTGGCCATTGTCGACTTCCCAGAACCATTATGACCAACAATCGCCAGCCATTCCCCCTCATATATATCAAAAGAGACATTATTCAGAGCATAGCGTTCTTGTGTATCGTATTGAAAAGAAATTCCATCAAGAGTAACAATAGGATTTTTCATCAGGATATGCCTCCTCTCAGCTGACTAATCTCTGCTCAGATGTTTTTACATATAAAAAAAAGCCTGCACCTCGTCCCTATGCAGTTACGTCTTAACTGCAAAAAAAGGAATTTCATCAAAGAAATGGGAGGAGGTGCATGAGCTAGACGAGTCGTAATTCAAATCACACATCCATAGATGCGGCTGAAAAAAGCTTATTTAAAACAGTCAACAAAAAGAAGACAATTAAACTTTTTAGTTCTCCAACTAATTGGAGTTACGCTCATCATAACACTCTTTTGGGCTTGGGTCTAACATGATATAGAGTTCATTTACAGAAAAAGGGCAAAGAACAAGTTTGTTACAAAACTGTCCAGCGCCCTTGTTGTCTGTTGATAGCTATTAAACTAACTCAATAATAACCATTGGTGCACCGTCACCGCGGCGTGGTCCAATTTTCATAATACGAGTATATCCACCTTGACGCTCAGTATAACGTGGAGCGATATCAGCGAAAAGTTTTTGTAATGCACTTGTATTGTTTTCAGCATCAGCAACTTCGTTACGTACATATGAAGCAGCTTGACGACGAGCATGTAAATCACCGCGTTTACCTAAAGTGATCATTTTTTCAACAGTCACACGAATTTCTTTCGCACGAGTTTCTGTTGTTTCAATACGCTCGTTGATAATTAAATCTGTAGTTAAATCACGTAGCATAGCTTTACGCTGTGCACTTGTGCGTCCTAACTTTCTGTATGCCATGAAGGGTTCCCTCCTTTGTTGAAGTCATAAGTCGGAATAATTGCCTAACGAAAGACTAGTCGTCTTTACGTAAGCCTAATCCAAGCTCTTCTAGTTTTGCCTTCACTTCTTCAAGTGATTTACGGCCTAAGTTACGAACTTTCATCATATCTTCTTCAGTCTTATTTGCTAATTCCTGAACAGTGTTGATTCCAGCACGTTTTAAGCAGTTATAAGAACGAACAGAAAGATCGAGTTCCTCAATAGTCATTTCAAGAACTTTTTCCTTTTGGTCTTCTTCTTTTTCGATCATAATTTCAGCATTTTGAGCTTCATCAGTTAAACCAACGAAAATATTCAAATGCTCAGTCAAAATTTTCGAACCAAGAGCAATTGCTTCTTTTGGTCCAGTGCTTCCATCTGTCCACACATCAAGTGTCAATTTATCAAAATTGGACATTTGACCAACACGTGTATTTTCTACGTGGAACATTACACGTGAAACTGGTGTAAAGATAGAATCAATTGGAATCACACCAATAGGCTGGTCTTCTCTTTTGTTTTGAACAGCTGGAGTGTAACCACGTCCACGTTTCGCCGTTAAACGCATGCGAAGATGACCATTTGAAGCTAAAGTTGCAATATGAAGATCTGGATTTAACACTTCAACATCACTATCATGAGTGATATTGCCAGCTAAAACAGGTCCCTCACCTTGCACATCAAATTCTAGCGTCTTCTCTTCATCAGAGTAGATTTTTAAAGCTAGTTTTTTAATGTTTAGGATGATGGATGTTACATCCTCCACGACGCCTTCAATTGTTGAGAACTCATGAAGTACCCCATCGATTTGAATCGATGTAACCGCGGCACCTGGGAGTGAAGATAATAGGATACGACGTAAGGAGTTACCCAAAGTGGTACCATATCCACGCTCAAGTGGCTCTACGATAAATTTGCCGTACTTGGCATCGTCGTTGATCTCAATCGTTTCGATTTTTGGTTTTTCTATTTCGATCATCAAATAACCCTCCTTCAAAACGTCGAAACTTCAAATTAGCTTGTATACTAATTAAAGTCCCCATGTATATGTTCCCGTTTTGTGCACAACAACTGGAATAAATCTTCTGTAAGAGTGCAAAAAATTAATATCATATCCCATTATAGACATATGATACAAAATCTATACAGAAAAATTAAACACGACGACGTTTTGGTGGACGGCATCCATTATGAGGAACAGGTGTAACGTCTTTGATAGCAGTTACTTCAAGACCAGCAGCTTGAAGAGCACGGATTGCAGCTTCACGTCCTGCACCAGGTCCTTTAACAGTAACTTCAAGAGTTTTCATACCATGTTCAATAGAAGTCTTAGCTGCTGTTTCAGCTGCCATTTGTGCCGCAAATGGTGTAGATTTACGAGAACCTCTAAATCCAAGCGCACCTGCACTTGACCATGAAATTGCATTACCATGAACATCAGTAATAGTTACAATCGTATTGTTAAAAGTTGAACGAATATGAGCAATACCAGATTCAATATTCTTTTTAACACGACGTTTACGTGTATTTGTTTTACGTGCCATTTAAATTACCTCCTTTGCCGATTACTTCTTCTTGTTCGCTACAGTCTTACGAGGACCTTTGCGAGTACGAGCGTTGTTTTTCGTATTTTGTCCACGAACTGGTAAACCACGACGATGACGTAATCCGCGGTAGCAGCCGATTTCCATTAAACGCTTAATGTTAAGAGAAATTTCACGGCGAAGGTCACCTTCAACTTTTAACTTGTCGATGATGTCACGGATTTTGTTTAATTCGTCTTCTGTTAAATCACGTACACGTGTATCTTCAGAAACACCAGCTTCTGCTAATACTTTTTGTGCAGTGTTTTTACCAATTCCATAAATGTATGTTAAAGAGATAACTACACGTTTTTCACGTGGAATATCTACACCAGCAATACGTGCCATAGAAAATGCGCACCTCCTTCAAAATTAACCTTGTTTTTGTTTATGTTTAGGGTTTTCACAGATAACCATAACTTTGCCGCGTCTACGGATAACTTTACACTTTTCGCAGATGGGTTTAACAGATGGTCTTACTTTCATTATTATCCTAACCTCCTTAGTAGTACGGAGTGCAAGCATTATTTAAAGCGGTAAGTAATTCTTCCGCGTGTTAAGTCATATGGAGAAAGCTCAACAGTCACTTTGTCACCCGGAAGGATCCGAATGAAATGCATTCGTATTTTACCAGAAACATGCGCTAGCACGGTATGACCATTTTCTAATTCTACCTTAAACATTGCATTTGGCAATGTTTCAATGACTTTACCTTCAATTTCAATTACATCATCTTTGGCCATCGATCTCGTCTCCCTTCTCAATTCAAAAATTGTGAATACAAAACAATATAACTCTTCTTATTCGTACACAAATAGCAACCTTATAATAGTAACATATTGTTCTTCTTCTGTCCGCAAGTAAATACTACATATTTAGGAATAAAATAGTTCCACATGTAAGTCTTACCCAACTCTCGGTCCTACATACTCCGTACAATAGAAAAGCGATATGCTTTCACATATTTTTGAATCAAAATGAAGAGATGGTCGAGAGCCGTTCGTACGGATTTACTTACGGTCATTAATGTAAGTCCCCAAGTAAATGCTCGATATCAGCGAATACCTTATTAATATCCTGCTGTCCATCGATTGTACGAAGATATCCTTTAGTTTCATAAAAAGTTAATAATGGTTCTTGTTGTTTAATATTTACGTCTAAACGATTTTGAACTGTTTCTTCATTATCATCCGCTCTTTGGTATAACTCACCGCCGCAGCGATCGCATACACCCTCTTGTTTAGGAGGATTAAACTCTAAATGATACGTAGATCCACATTCTTTACAGATACGACGTCCAGTCAAACGCGCCATTAATAATTCTTTATCTACATTAATATTAATTACATAGTTAATTTTTTTATTTAAATCAACTAATAGATTTTCCAACGCATCTGCTTGAGGTACAGTTCTAGGGAAGCCATCTAAAAGGAATCCTTTTTGACAATCTTCCTTGCTTAGTCGCTCACGAACAATGCCGATTGTTACTTCATCAGGAACAAGTTCGCCTTTATCCATGAATGATTTCGCTTGTAAACCTAGTTCTGTTCCTTCTTTCATCGCTGCACGGAACATATCGCCAGTAGAGATATGAGGGATGCCGTATTGCTCGACGATTCTTTCAGCTTGAGTACCTTTACCGGCACCTGGTAGCCCCATTAATACTAAATTCACACGTGTTCCCCCCTCGTGCTATAAATGGGTTTTAGGGAGCTATGGCCCCTAAAACCATTACTTAATAAATCCTTTATAATGACGTTTAACTAGTTGTGCTTCAAGTTGCTTCATCGTATCAAGTGCAACACCGACAACGATTAACAAACTTGTTCCGCCAATTTGCGCTGATTGCGGAAGGTTAGCTATTGAAATAAATAACATCGGCAATACCGCAATAACAGCAAGGAAGATCGCACCAACAAAAGTTAAACGATATAAGACACGCGTTAAGTATTCTTGCGTACTCTTTCCTGGTCGAATACCAGGAATATAGCCGCTTTGCTTTTGTAGGTTCTCCGCTGCTTGTTCAGGGTTAACTTGAATAAAAGCATAGAAATAAGTGAACGCGATAATTAATGCTGCATATAAAGTCATCCCGATTGGATGAGAATAGTCAAAGACCTTAGTAATCCAAAGAGTTACATCATTCGTTGGGAAGAATGACGCAACTGTTCTAGGCGTTACAATAAATGAAACGGCAAAGATAACAGGAATAACACCCGCAGCATTAACTTTTAATGGCATGTGAGTAGATTGTCCTCCAACTGGATTACGTCCAGCAACAACGCGCTTTGCATATTGAATAGGTATCTTACGATTTGCCTGTTGGATAAAGATAACACCAACTACGATAGCAACAACTGCAAGTGCGATTAGAATTACCGTAACAATACGTAAGAATAATGCTTCCCCAGCATTCTCAAATTGTTGAACATAAATTTGATTAATAGTGGATGGCATTCCAGCCACGATCCCGGCAAAGATGATAATAGAAATTCCATTACCAACACCTTTTTCGGTGATCTGTTCCCCTAACCACATTAAAAATGCTGTACCAGCGGTTAATACAACCGCAATCAATAAATAAGTACCAATTCCAGGATTTTCAATCAACTGGCCGCTAGCTAAGTTATTAAAACCGTAGGACATTCCTAATGCCTGGATAAATCCAAGCACGATTGTAAAATAACGAGTAAATTGGGCAATCTTACGACGGCCTGATTCACCTTGCTTAGACCATTCTGTAAACTTCGGTACAACATCCATTTGAAGGAGTTGAATGATAATCGAAGCTGTAATGTACGGCATGATACCCATTGCAAAGATGGAGAATTGTTTTAATGCTCCACCGCCAAAAGTATTTAATATACCGAAAACACTAAGCTTATCTTGATTTGCTAGAACATCAGCATTTACATTGGGTACTGGGATAAATGTACCTAATCGGAATACGACTAACATTAAAAGGGTGAATATGATCTTACGTCTTATCTCACCCACGCGCATAAAATTGGAGAATGTCTGGAACATTAGATCACCTCAGTGTTTCCACCAGCAGCTTCGATAGCTTCCTTAGCAGCAGAGGAGAATTTGTGAGCTTTTACAGTCAACTTTTTCTCTAGTGTCCCTTTTGCAAGAACCTTGATTCCCGCTTTTTCATTACTTACTACGCCTGATTCGATAAGAAGTTCTGGAGTAACTTCTGTACCTTCAACAAAGCGATTTAACGTATCAAGATTTACAATTGCATATTCCTTACGGCTAATGTTTGTAAATCCACGTTTTGGTAAACGACGGTATAAAGGTGTTTGACCACCTTCAAAACCTAGACGTACACCGCCACCAGAACGAGCATTTTGACCTTTGTGACCTTTACCAGCAGTTTTACCTTGACCAGATCCGATACCACGACCTAAACGCTTGCGCTCTTTACGAGAACCTTCAGCAGGTTTTAATTCATGAAGTTTCATATTGGCACCTCCTTATGAAAGAAAACAATTAATTATTGTTCTTTTACTGTAACAAGGTGAGCAACTTTGGTAATCATACCGCGAATAGCAGCGTTATCTGGGTGCTCAACTGTTTGATTTAATTTACGTAATCCAAGAGCTTTAACTGTTTCACGTTGATCGCCTGGACGGCCAATCAAACTGCGAGTGAGGGTAACTGATAGTTTATTTGCCATTTTATTTCCCCCCGTATCCTAACAGTTCTTCTACTGATTTACCACGTAGTTTTGCTACGTCTTCAGCACGTTTTAATTGTTTTAAACCGTCAATTGTAGCACGTACCATGTTAATTGGAGTGTTAGTTCCTAATGATTTAGAAAGAATATCAGCAACTCCGCCTAATTCTAGTACGGCACGAACTGGTCCACCAGCGATAACTCCTGTACCTTCAGAAGCAGGTTTTAGAAGGATTTCGCCAGCACCAAAGCGTCCAATTACTTGGTGTGGAATAGACGTTCCAACCATTGGTACCTCGACTAAGTTTTTCTTTGCATCTTCGATGGCTTTACGAATAGCATCAGGTACTTCTTGAGCTTTACCAGTACCGAAACCAACGTGGCCGTTTTTATCGCCTACAACAACAAGGGCTGTAAAGCGGAAACGACGTCCACCTTTCACAACTTTCGCAACACGGTTAACCGTGACTACGCGTTCTTCTAGTTCAAGTTTGTTTGGATCAATACGACGCATCTTTTTGTGTCCCTCCTTTGTCTATTAGAATTGTAAGCCGTTTTCACGGGCAGCATCAGCTAATGCTTGAATACGTCCATGGTATAGGTATCCGCCACGGTCAAAGACAATAGAAGTGATACCTTTTTCTACAGCACGTTTAGCGACTAATTCTCCGACCTTTTGTGCAGCTTCAACGTTGTTTGTAGATTCTAAACCAAAGTCTTTATCTAAAGTAGAAGCACTTGCTAAAGTTACTCCGTTAATGTCATCAATTACTTGAGCATAAATATGTTTGTTAGAACGAAACACATTTAGACGTGGACGAGCAGAAGTACCGCTAAGTTTCGCACGAACACGAGCATGTCTTTTCTTGCGAGTAGCGTTTTTATCTTGCTTCGTAATCATTTACGTCACTCCTTTCGTTTACCTATGCGGCATTACTTACCGGTTTTACCCTCTTTACGACGAACAAATTCACCTTCGTAACGAATTCCTTTGCCTTTATACGGCTCTGGAGGACGAACTCCGCGAATATTCGCTGCTAATGCACCAACACGTTCTTTGTCAGTACCTTTGATAACGATTTTTGTGTTTGCAGGAACTTCGATTTCAAGTCCCTCTTCAGCTTCGATCTCAACTGGATGAGAGTATCCAACGTTTAATACAAGTTTGTTACCTTGCTTTTGAGCACGATATCCAACCCCGATTAACTCTAGGCCTCTAGAGAACCCAGTAGATACACCTTCAACCATGTTCGCAAGAACGGCACGAGTGGTACCATGTAATGCGCGGTGTTCTTTCACATCAGAAGGACGTGTGATTGTTACAAGATTCTCTTCCACACTGATAGTGATATCTGAGTGGAAAGTACGAGTAAGTTCACCTTTAGGTCCTTTAACTGTAACAGTGTTGTTATTTAAAGTTACTGTTACTCCTGCTGGAATAACAATTGGTTTTTTTCCTACGCGAGACATTTAGTGCACCTCCATTCATTCAAAAGCTCAATTACCAAACGTAAGCTAAAATTTCTCCGCCGATTTGTTTTGCACGAGCTTCTTTATCTGTAATAACACCTTGTGATGTTGATACTAATGCGATACCAAGACCGTTAAGAACGCGTGGTACCTCAGTTGATTTTGCGTAAACTCTAAGTCCAGGCTTGCTTATGCGCTTAAGACCAGTAATAACACGTTCGTTACCAGCACCGTATTTTAAGAAGATACGGATGATACCTTGTTTGTTGTCTTCAATAAATTCGACGTCACGTACGAAACCTTCGCGCTTTAAAATTTCAGCAATTTCTTTTTTCATATTAGAAGCAGGCACTTCTAACTTTTCGTGACGCACCATGTTCGCATTACGAATGCGAGTAAGCAAATCAGCAATTGGATCTGTCATGACCATTATTTTTACCTCCTTCCCAGACTTGGGTTTTACCAGCTAGCTTTTTTGACACCAGGAATTTGTCCTTTGTATGCTAATTCACGGAAACAAATACGGCAAAGCTTAAATTTACGATATACAGAGTGTGGACGACCACAACGTTCGCAGCGTGTATACTCTTGTACTTTGAATTTAGGCGTGCGTTGTTGTTTCGCAATCATTGACTTTTTAGCCACGTTTTCGCCTCCCTTATTTAAGGATTACTTTTGGAATGGCATTCCAAATTGAGTTAAAAGTTCACGAGATTCTTCATCAGTTTTTGCAGTTGTTACGATAACGATATCCATACCACGAACTTTGCTTACTTTATCGTAATCAATTTCAGGGAAGATTAATTGTTCTTTAACACCTAGAGTGTAGTTACCACGACCGTCGAATGCTTTTTTAGAAATACCACGGAAGTCACGTACACGAGGTAAGGAAACGGAAACTAATTTATCCAAGAATTCGTACATGCGTTCACCGCGAAGAGTAACCTTAGCACCGATTGGCATACCTTCACGAAGACGGAAGCCAGCGATAGATTTTTTCGCACGTGTAACGACAGGTTTTTGACCTGTGATAGTTGAAAGTTCTTCTACTGCATTATCGAGTGCCTTTGCGTTTGCAACTGCGTCACCAACGCCCATATTCACAACGATTTTCTCAAGTTTAGGAACTTCCATAACTGATTTATAGTTGAACTTGCTCATAAGAGCAGGAGTAACTTCTTTTACAAATTTTTCTTTTAGGCGGTTCACTTATTGTACCTCCCTTCTAAATTTTAAACTATTTATCTAAAACTTCACCGGATTTTGCTACGCGTACTTTCTTGCCATCAACCGTTGTGGAACCTACACGAGTTGGGTTACCAGTTTTAGGATCGATAGGCATAACGTTTGATACATGGATAGGAGCCTCAAAGCTGATAATTCCGCCTTGTGGATTCACTTGAGAAGGTTTAGAGTGTTTTTTCACAATGTTTACACCTTCAACTAGTACACGGCTGTCTTTAGGATAAGCAGCTAGGATCACACCTGTTTTGCCTTTATCCTTGCCAGAAATAACTCTGACGTTATCACCTTTTTTTACATGCATCAGTAAGCACCTCCTTAAAGGCAATTAATTTTAAAATTATAATACTTCTGGAGCAAGAGAAACAATCTTCATAAAGTTGTTGTCGCGAAGTTCACGGGCAACAGGTCCGAAAATACGAGTTCCACGTGGGCTCTTATCATCTTTGATAATTACACATGCGTTTTCATCAAAACGAATGTATGAACCGTCTGGACGACGAGCACCGCTCTTTGTACGAACGATAACTGCTTTAACAACGTCACCTTTTTTAACAACGCCACCTGGTGTTGCTTGTTTTACTGTACAAACGATAACATCACCAATACCAGCAAATTTGCGACCTGAACCACCAAGAACTTTAATCGTTAGTACCTCACGTGCACCAGAGTTGTCAGCAACTTTTAAACGTGATTCTTGTTGAATCATGTGTGTAACCTCCCTTCGGAATGAAGCTTAATCCGAACAATTAAATAATAACTGCTTTTTCTACAACTTCAACTAAACGGAAACGCTTAGTAGCTGAAAGCGGACGAGTTTCCATAATACGAACTATATCGCCGATTTTTGCTTCGTTTTGCTCATCATGAGCTTTATACTTTTTAGAGTACTTAACGCGTTTACCATATAAAGGATGCTTTTTTTGAGTTTCAACAAGAACTGTTACGGTTTTATCCATCTTGTCAGAAACAACGCGTCCTGTGTAAACTTTACGTTGGTTACGTTCACTCATTGTGTGAACCTCCCTTCAATAATCACTTGTTAACGTTGATTTCTCTTTCACGAACAACTGTTTTCATACGAGCGATCGCTTTACGTACTTCACGTATGCGAGCAGTGTTTTCAAGTTGTCCTGTCGCCAATTGAAAGCGAAGGTTGAAAAGTTCTTCTTTTAATGATTTTACTTTTTGTTCAATTTCAGCAGTGGTAAGGTCACGAAGTTCATTAGCTTTCATTTGATTCACCACCAATTTCTTCTCGTTTTACAAACTTACACTTAACAGGAAGTTTGTGCATTGCAAGTCGAAGTGCTTCACGAGCGATTTCTTCAGAAACGCCAGCGATTTCGAACATGATTTTTCCAGGCTTAACAACAGCTACCCAGCCTTCAGGTGCCCCTTTACCGGAACCCATCCGTACTTCTAAAGGTTTAGCAGTGTAAGGCTTGTGAGGGAAAATTTTAATCCAAACTTTACCGCCACGTTTCATGTAACGTGTCATCGCAATACGTGCTGCTTCGATTTGACGGTTCGTAATCCATGAAGCTTCTAAAGCTTGCAGGCCGAATTCACCGAATGTCACTTCTGTACCGCCTTTTGCGTTACCACGCATGTTACCACGATGTTGACGGCGATATTTTACGCGTTTTGGCAATAACATATTATTTGCCTCCTTCCACAGATTTCTTCTTAGTAGGAAGGACTTCTCCCTTATAGATCCATACTTTTACGCCAAGCTTACCATAAGTAGTATCGGCTTCAGCAGTAGCATAGTCGATATCAGCGCGAAGTGTATGAAGTGGAACAGTTCCTTCGCTGTAATGTTCAGCACGAGCGATATCTGCACCGCCAAGACGACCAGATACTTGTGTTTTGATACCTTTTGAACCAGCGCGCATAGCACGTTGAATTGCTTGCTTTTGTGCACGACGGAAAGATACACGGTTTTCTAATTGACGAGCAATATTTTCAGCAACTAATTTCGCATCAACGTCAGCTCTCTTGATTTCAAGGATGTTGATGTGAACTCGTTTGCCAGTTAATTGATTTAATGCTTTACGAAGTGCTTCAACTTCAGTACCGCCTTTACCAATAACCATACCAGGCTTAGCAGTATGAACTGTTACATTCACACGGTTTGCCGCACGTTCGATTTCAACTTTAGAAACAGAAGCATCCTTCAAACGCTTCGTGATGTACTCACGAATTTTAAGGTCTTCGTGTAAAAGAGTAGCGAAGTCTTTACCTGCGTACCACTTAGATTCCCAATCTTTGATGATTCCGATACGCAAACCGACTGG
Organism: Neobacillus sp. MER 74; assembly: GCF_023714155.1. Classification (NCBI taxonomy): domain Bacteria; kingdom Bacillati; phylum Bacillota; class Bacilli; order Caryophanales; family Bacillaceae; genus Neobacillus; species Neobacillus sp. MER 74. The sequence continues at coordinate 37,948 of NZ_JAMAUV010000019.1, read as the reverse complement.
ATTTACTTTTTGACCCACAGATTATCCCTCCTTCTTTTCTGATAGAACGATTGTGATGTGGCTAGTGCGTTTGTTGATTTGGCTTGCACGGCCCATAGCGCGAGGACGGAAACGTTTTAAAGTTGGTCCTTCGTCAACAAATGCTTGTGCAACAACTAGATTATTAACGTCCATTTCATAGTTGTGCTCAGCGTTTGCCATAGCTGATTTTAATACTTTTTCTACGATTGGAGAAGCAGCCTTAGGAGTGAGATTTAAAATCGCCACAGCTTCACCAACTTGCTTACCTCGGATTAAATCAACGACTAAACGTGCTTTACGAGGAGCAATACGAACTGTTCTTGCAACAGCTTTAGCTTGCATTTGGATGCCCTCCTCTCTTAACGTCTTGTTTTCTTGTCATCATTACCATGGCCCTTGTAAGCACGAGTTGGAGCGAACTCTCCAAGCTTGTGTCCTACCATGTCTTCTGTAACATATACAGGCACATGTTTGCGACCATCATATACTGCGATAGTGTGGCCAATAAATTGTGGGAAGATTGTAGAACGGCGTGACCAAGTTTTAATAACTTGTTTGCTATCAGTCTCGTTCAACTTTTCTACCTTAACCATTAAATGATCATCAACAAATGGTCCTTTTTTTAAGCTGCGACCCATGAAGGAACCTCCCTTCGTGACTGTTCTACGGTTCTTTCTTTGAACCGTAGGAATATCACGTTATTTTTTACGACGACGTACGATAAATTTATCTGATTTGTTTTTCTTCTTACGAGTTTTGTATCCAAGAGTTGGTTTACCCCATGGAGACATTGGTGATTTACGTCCGATTGGTGAACGTCCTTCACCACCACCGTGTGGGTGATCGTTAGGGTTCATTACAGATCCACGAACTGTTGGACGTTTACCTAACCAACGAGAACGACCTGCTTTACCAATGTTGATTAATTCGTGTTGTTCATTACCTACTTGACCAACTGTAGCGCGGCATTCAGCAAGAATCATACGAACTTCACCAGAATTTAAACGTACTAATACGTATTTACCTTCTTTACCTAGTACTTGTGCGCTTGTTCCAGCAGAACGAACTAACTGGCCGCCTTTTCCTGGTTTTAATTCGATGTTGTGTACTACAGTACCAACAGGAATGTTTGCTAATGGAAGTGCGTTACCCACTTTAATATCTGCCTCTGGACCAGACATTACTTCCATGCCAACTACTAGATTTTTAGGAGCTAAGATATAACGCTTTTCTCCATCCACGTAATTGATTAATGCGATATTTGCAGAACGGTTTGGATCATACTCAATTGTAGCAACGCGTCCTGGAATGCCATCTTTGTTACGTTTAAAGTCAATTATACGATATTGACGTTTATGACCGCCACCTTGATGACGAACAGTTAACTTACCTTGGTTATTACGGCCGCCTTTTCTCTTAACTGGAGCTAAAAGAGATTTTTCTGGAGTACTAGTTGTGATTTCTGCGAAATCAGAAGTAGTCATTCCGCGACGACCATTGGAGGTAGGTTTGTACTTTTTAATCGCCATTTTATTTCCCTCCTCTTCTTGATAGGTTCTTATGCTTCAAAGAATTCGATTTCTTTGCTATCAGCAGTTAATTTTACAATTGCTTTACGACGTTTATTTGTGTAACCACCGAATTTTCCCATACGCTTGAATTTACCTTTGTAGTTCATGATGTTTACTTTTTCAACATCTACGCTAAAGATTTCTTCGATAGCATCTTTAACTTGTGTCTTGTTAGCTCTAACATCTACTTCAAAAGTATATTTTTTCTCAGCCATTAGGTCAGTAGAACGTTCAGTGATAACGGGGCGCTTAATGATATCGCGTGAATCCATTATGCAAGCACCTCCTCTACTTTTTCAACCGCTGCTTTAGTCATGATTAATTTCTCATGATTAACAACATCTAATACGTTAATTCCATCAGCAGTTACTACTGTAACGCCAGGAATGTTGCGTGCAGATAATGCTACGTTTTCGTCAAGATCTGCTGTAACGATTAACGCCTTTTTCTCTACAGAAAGACCATTTAGAACAGTCTTGAATTCTTTTGTTTTCGGAGCATCGAAAGTTAATAAATCTAACACTAAGATGTTCTCTTCTAATACTTTAGAAGAAAGTGCAGATTTGATTGCTAAACGACGAACCTTTTTCGGTAATTTGTAAGCGTAGCTGCGTGGTGTTGGACCGAATACAGTACCACCTCCGCGCCATTGTGGAGAACGGATAGACCCTTGACGAGCACGTCCAGTTCCTTTTTGACGCCATGGTTTACGACCACCGCCGCGTACTTCAGAACGAATTTTAGTTTTATGAGTTCCTTGACGTAATGAAGCTCTTTGCATAACAATTGCTTCAAATAATACGTGTTGGTTTGGCTCAATACCAAATACAGAATCATTAAGTTCGATATCTCCAACTTGAGATCCAGCTTGGTTTAATAATGCTACTTTAGGCATTCTTTGTTCCTCCTTTCTAAAAGGGTGACTATGCTTTAATTGCACCTTTGATTTTTAATAATGCTTTTTTAGCGCCTGGAACGTTACCTTTGATTAAAAGTAAGTTACGCTCTGTATCAACCTTAACGATTTCAAGGTTTTGTACAGTGATTTGTTCTCCACCCATACGTCCTGGTAATAATTTACCTTTGAAAACGCGGTTTGGAGCAACAGGTCCCATTGAACCTGGGCGACGGTGATAACGAGATCCGTGAGCCATTGGTCCGCGTGATTGTCCGTGGCGTTTAATTACACCTTGGAAACCTTTACCCTTTGAGATTCCTGTTACATCTACGATATCTCCAGCAGCGAAAATATCAACTTTGACTTCTTGACCAACTTCATAGCTTGCTAAGTCATCTCCGCGGAATTCGCGAACGAAGCGCTTAGGAGCAGTATTAGCTTTAGCAACATGCCCTTTTTCTGGTTTGTTAGCTAACTTTTCACGTTTGTCTTCAAAACCAACTTGAACTGCAACATAACCGTCGCTTTCAACTGATTTCTTTTGAAGTACTACGTTTGGAGCTACCTCAACTACAGTTACAGGAATTAAGTTACCATTGCTAGCAAATACTTGAGTCATACCAATCTTTCTTCCTAAGATTCCTTTGGTCATTTAAGTCACACCTCCTAATATATTTGTGATTTATTTTGATTAAAGTTTAATTTCAATATCAACACCAGATGGTAAGTCTAAACGCATTAACGCATCAACAGTTTGTGGAGTTGGGTTAACGATGTCGATTAGACGCTTATGTGTCCGTTGTTCGAATTGCTCACGAGAATCTTTGTACTTATGAACCGCACGAAGGATTGTGTAAACAGTCTTTTCAGTTGGTAACGGAATTGGACCCGAAACTGATGCACCTGAACGTTTTGCTGTTTCAACGATTTTTTCTGCAGATTGATCTAGGATTCTGTGATCATACGCTTTTAAACGGATACGAATTTTTTGTTTTGCCATTATTTTCCCTCCTTTATTCGCCTATTTTCTAAATAGACATTCTCAGTGAAAATTTCCCTCACACACTCGCCATGGCAAAGCGGCCGGGTGTGTCAGCAACCTTTCACATCATCGCAGTCAAAGACCAACATTGTCTATTATACATAAAACATAAAGCAAAAGCAACACCAATTGTGAAGTTTTTTTTATGTTTCTGTTTCGAACACTTTTCCTATTATAGCGGCTGATATTCACTTTTTCAACAGTTATTATTAATCTCCAGAAATATCCTAATTAGAAACGCTGCAAAGCTTTGACCAAAACCCATTTATACAATTGTAATTAACTCTATCTATTTTTCTGAAAGTTCGTAAATTAAAGTTCTATATTTAATAGAAGAAACTCGGATATTATATATTCCAATTTCAATTATTGAGCTACAAAAAAGCAGATGGATCGTCATCCATCTGCTTTCATATCTTTGATCATTTTCGACTCAGCACCAAAGGAGCTGTAGTTTCAAATTACTCAGTGATTGTAGTGATTGAACCTGAACCTACTGTACGTCCACCTTCACGAATAGAGAACTTAGTTCCTTCTTCGATCGCGATTGGAGCGATAAGTTCAACTGTCATTTCGATGTGGTCACCAGGCATAACCATTTCAGTACCTTCTGGTAACATACAGATACCAGTGATGTCAGAAGTACGGAAATAGAATTGCGGACGGTAGTTAGAGAAGAATGGAGTGTGACGTCCACCCTCTTCTTTTGATAATACGTAAACTTGTGCTTTGAACTTTGTGTGTGGAGTGATTGACTTTGGTTTAGCCAATACTTGACCACGTTCGATATCTTCACGAGCTACACCACGAAGAAGCGCACCAATGTTGTCTCCTGCTTCAGCGAAGTCAAGAAGTTTACGGAACATTTCTACTCCTGTTACAGTAGTAGATTTTGGCTCTTCAGTGAAACCAACGATTTCAACTACGTCACCAACTTTAACTACACCACGCTCAACACGTCCTGTAGCAACTGTTCCACGACCAGTGATTGAGAATACATCCTCAACTGGCATCATGAATGGCTTATCAGTGTCACGAGTTGGAGTTGGGATGAACTCATCAACAGCGCTCATAAGTTCGAAGATTTTTTCTTCCCATTCAGCTTCGCCTTCTAATGCTTTTAGAGCAGAACCTTTGATAACTGGAGTGTCATCGCCAGGGAAATCGTATTCAGATAATAGATCACGAATTTCCATTTCTACTAATTCAAGAAGCTCTTCGTCGTCAACCATATCACACTTGTTCATGAATACAACAAGGTAAGGTACGCCTACCTGACGAGAAAGAAGGATGTGCTCACGAGTTTGTGGCATTGGGCCATCAGTAGCAGATACTACAAGGATACCGCCGTCCATTTGCGCAGCACCAGTGATCATGTTTTTAACATAGTCAGCGTGTCCTGGGCAGTCTACGTGTGCGTAGTGACGGTTATCTGTTTCATACTCAACGTGTGCAGTAGAGATTGTGATACCACGTTCTTTTTCTTCTGGTGCACCATCGATTTGATCGTATGCACGTGCTTCTGCTTTACCAGATTTAGCAAGTACAGAAGTGATTGCTGCAGTTAAAGTTGTTTTACCATGGTCAACGTGTCCGATTGTACCAATGTTAACGTGTGGCTTAGAACGGTCGAATTTAGCTTTACCCATTAGGAAATCCTCCTCTAAATTATAAAAATTTAATTAATATTATTTTATGTAAGCCGTGAGTAAGGTTGTCCCGAACCCACGACTTCCACTTCTTACATAGTAGTTATACTTTAACAAAGAATGAAAATCAATTATTCACCTTTATTTTTTTTGATGATTTCTTCAGAAACTGATTTTGGTACTTCCTCATAGTGGTCGAAGTGCATGGAGAATACTCCACGTCCTTGTGTACTAGAACGAAGTGCAGTCGCGTAACCAAACATTTCTGAAAGTGGAACCATTGAACGTACTACTTGTGCATTACCACGTGCTTCCATACCTTCAACACGTCCACGGCGAGCAGTGATTTGTCCCATGATATCACCAAGATATTCTTCTGGGATAACTACTTCTACTCTCATCATTGGTTCAAGGATAACAGGACTACACTTAGAAGCAGCATTTTTAAGTGCCATAGATGCGGCAATTTTAAACGCCATTTCAGAGGAGTCAACATCATGGTATGAACCATCAAATAGTCTTGCTTTAATATCAACTAGTGGATATCCAGCAAGAACACCGCGTTGTAATGCATCTTCAAGACCAGCTTGAACTGGAGCGATGTATTCACGAGGAACAACACCACCGACAATACCGTTTTCGAATTCGAATCCTTTACCTTCTTCGTTAGGAGAGAATTCGATCCAAACGTGTCCGTATTGTCCACGACCACCAGATTGACGTGCGAATTTACCTTCAACTTGTGCAGATGCACGGAAAGTTTCGCGGTACGCAACCTGAGGCGCACCTACATTAGCTTCAACTTTAAATTCACGACGCATACGGTCAACGATGATATCAAGGTGAAGTTCACCCATACCAGCAATGATAACCTGTCCAGTTTCCTGGTCAGTGTGTGCACGGAAAGTTGGATCTTCTTCTTGAAGCTTTTGTAGTGCAGTTGTCATCTTGTCTTGATCTGCTTTTGATTTTGGTTCAACAGAAAGTTGAATTACTGGTTCAGGGAATTGCATAGACTCTAAGATAACAAGGTTTTTCTCGTCACATAAAGTATCACCAGTAGTTGTATCTTTCAAACCTACAGCAGCAGCAATGTCACCAGCATAAACCTTTGAGATTTCTTGACGGCTGTTCGCATGCATTTGCAGGATACGTCCGATACGTTCACGCTTGCCTTTTGTTGAGTTTTGGACATATGATCCAGACTCTAGAGTACCAGAGTAAACGCGGAAGAACGTTAATTTACCAACATAAGGGTCAGTCATAACTTTAAATGCAAGAGCAGCAAACGGCTCTTCATCACTTGAATGACGCTCAATAACTTCATTCTCATCATCAATAGCGTGACCTTTGATTGCAGGTACATCTAATGGAGATGGAAGGTAGTCAATAACTGCATCAAGCATTAACTGAACACCTTTGTTTTTGAATGCTGATCCACAGATTACTGGATAAAATTCTACATTAACAGTACCTTTACGAATTGCTGCTTTAAGCTCTTCTTTAGAGATTTCTTCTCCACCAAGGTATTTTTCCATTAATTCTTCATCTAACTCAGCAACTGCTTCAACTAACTTCTCACGGTATTCTTCAGCTTGAGCCATGTATTCTTCTGGAATCTCACGAACTTCAATGTCAGTTCCTAAGTCATTCCCGTAAAATACTGCATTCATTTCCACTAGGTCAATGATTGCTTCAAACTGATCTTCAGCACCGATTGGTAACTGAATTGGATGTGCATTCGCTTGAAGACGGTCATGGATTGTTCCTACAGAATATAAGAAGTCAGCTCCAATTTTGTCCATCTTGTTTACGAATACAACACGCGGTACACCGTAAGTTGTTGCTTGGCGCCATACAGTTTCAGTTTGAGGCTCAACACCAGATTGAGCATCAAGTACAGCTACTGCACCATCAAGTACACGTAATGAACGTTCAACTTCAACTGTGAAGTCTACGTGTCCTGGTGTATCAATGATGTTTACACGATGGCCATGCCATTGTGCAGTTGTTGCTGCGGAAGTAATTGTGATTCCGCGTTCTTGTTCTTGTTCCATCCAGTCCATCTGAGACGCACCTTCATGTGTTTCACCGATCTTATGGATACGGCCAGTGTAATAAAGAACACGCTCAGTGGTAGTCGTTTTACCGGCATCAATGTGAGCCATGATACCGATATTACGAGTATTTGCTAAGGAGAACTCTCTTGCCATTGGGTCTTTCTCCTTCCTAGTTTGAAAGTTTTTATATTGAAGGTTAGATTACCAACGATAGTGAGCAAACGCTTTGTTTGCTTCAGCCATTTTGTGTGTATCTTCACGCTTTTTAACAGATGCACCTGTGTTATTTGCTGCATCCATGATTTCATTAGCTAAACGCTCTTCCATTGTTTTCTCTCCACGGTTACGTGAATAGTTCACTAACCAACGAAGACCAAGAGTTGTACGGCGGTCAGGACGCACCTCAACTGGTACTTGGTAGTTCGCTCCACCTACACGGCGAGCTCTAACTTCTAGTACAGGCATGATATTTTTCATAGCTGCTTCAAATACTTCCATTGGTTCTTTACCAGAACGCTCACGGATTGTATTGAATGCAGAGTAAAGAATTTCTTGAGATTTCCCTCTTTTACCGTCAACCATCATTTTGTTGATTAAACGAGTAACTAATTTTGAATTGTAAAGTGGATCTGGTAACACGTCTCTCTTTGCTACAGGACCTTTACGTGGCATATTTTTTCCTCCTTTCAACGAAGCTTCTATTTAAGTTGTAATTATTTTTTAGCTGCTTTTGGTCTCTTCGTACCGTATTTAGAACGACCTTGCATACGGTTGTTTACACCAGCAGTATCAAGCGCTCCACGTACGATATGATAACGTACCCCTGGTAAGTCTTTTACACGTCCTCCACGAATAAGAACAACGCTGTGCTCTTGTAGATTGTGTCCAATACCAGGAATGTATGCTGTCACCTCGATACCATTTGTCAAACGTACACGAGCATATTTACGTAACGCTGAGTTTGGTTTCTTTGGAGTCATTGTACCAACACGAGTACATACACCGCGTTTTTGTGGTGAAGATACATTAGTTTGTGATTTTTTGAAGCTGTTATAACCTTTGTTAAGTGCTGGTGATTTTGACTTTTCCTCTTTTGATTGACGAGGTTTACGCACTAATTGGTTAATAGTAGGCATTTATGTTTCCTCCCTTCATTATTTGTAAGCCCACACATCCAGGTGGTTCATTTTTTTGCAAAAACAAAGTTTTTGCAGACTTTCTATCTACAAAAACGCTTTTAGCTGATAATTGCAACAGTTGAAGCACCAACTTCAATCCCACATGCTTTTCCGAGTTTTCTCATCGAATCCACATAAAGGATAGGAACATTTATTTCAAGAGCTTCATCAACCACTTTTGACGTTAACTTTGGATCAGCGTCGTTAGCGATAATTAACTCTTTCACATTACCTTCTTTAAGTGCCTTTACTGTTTGTTTTGTTCCTATAACGAACTTTTGTGCCTGTAATACTTTTTCATAAGACATCGTTCATATCCTCCAAAGTATCAGGTGAATAGGAGCACCTTTGATATAGTACCATCTTAACAATTAGATGTCAACACGACTTTTAATATTTTCTTAAAATAAGGAATCTGCTAGTTAGCAGATCCCTTACTTTTATTAATCAATTGTAACTGTTTCTTCAGAGGTTGTATCGCGAAGGACAGGCTCTGCTTTGCGGTAACGCTGCATTCCTGTTCCAGCTGGTACAAGCTTACCAATGATAACATTTTCTTTTAAGCCAAGTAATTCATCGCGTTTGCCTTTAATGGCAGCATCTGTAAGAACCCTTGTGGTTTCTTGGAAGGATGCAGCAGAAAGGAATGAATCAGTTTCAAGCGACGCTTTTGTAATACCAAGTAAGACTGGACGTCCTGTTGCAGGCATTTTTCCTGATAACAAAGCCTTTTCGTTCGCATCAGTAAACTGGTGAATATCCAGAAGTGTACCCGGTAGTACATCTGTTTCACCCGCATCACCAACACGTACTTTACGCAACATTTGACGAACCATTACTTCTACGTGCTTATCGCCAATTTCTACCCCTTGCATACGATAAACCTTTTGAACTTCTCGTAATAAGTACTCTTGGACAGATGTAACGTCTTTAACTCTAATTAATTCTTTCGGATCAATAGAACCTTCCGTTAATTCTTCCCCACGAGCCACATTATCATTTACAGCCACTTTTAAGCGGGCAGTATATGGTGCATTGTATGTTCTGGATTCAACTTCACCCTGAATAACAATTTCATGCTGGCGGTCACGGCCTTCGTTAATACCAACGACAACCCCATCAATTTCAGAAATAACCGCTTGCCCTTTAGGGTTACGCGCTTCAAAAATTTCCTGGATACGTGGTAAACCTTGTGTAATATCGTCACCGGCCACCCCGCCTGTATGGAATGTACGCATTGTTAACTGTGTACCTGGTTCACCGATAGATTGGGCAGCAATAATACCAACTGCTTCCCCAACTTCAACCTCTTGACCTGTTGCCAGGTTGCGGCCATAACATTTTTTACAAACACCATGACGGGTATTACATGTAAATGCAGAACGGATTTTTACAGTTTCAATGCCAGCATTCACAATTGCTTCAGCTAAATCTTCTGTAATTAAACCATTTTCAGGAACGAAGACTTCTCCTGTTTCAGGATGTTTAATCGCCTTACGTGCATATCGGCCAATTAAACGTTCGTCTAAGCCTTCAATGATTTCTGTGCCATCTTTAAGGGCGCTTATTGTGAAGCCGCGGTCTGTGCTACAATCGTCTTCACGAACAATAACATCCTGAGCAACGTCAACAAGTCGACGTGTTAAGTAACCAGAGTCCGCCGTCTTAAGTGCTGTATCAGCAAGACCTTTACGGGCACCGTGTGTCGAGATAAAGTACTCTAATACCGTTAACCCTTCACGGAAACTTGATTTAATTGGTAACTCAATGATCCGTCCAGCCGGGTTAGCCATCAGACCACGCATACCAGCAAGCTGCGTAAAGTTCGATGCGTTACCACGGGCTCCGGAATCACTCATCATAAAGATTGGATTCGATTTATTCAATGATTGCATTAGTTTACCTTGAATGGTATCTTTTGCAGCACTCCAGATGGCAATTACGCGGTCATAACGCTCATCTTCGGTAATGAGACCACGTCTGAATTGCTTCATAACGCTATCTACTTTACCCTGTGCCTCATGAAGAATTTCCTGCTTCTCAGGAAGTACGACAATGTCAGCAACACCAACAGTAAGACCTGCTTTAGTTGAATGTCTAAATCCTAAATCCTTCATGCGGTCAAGCATTTTAGACGTTTCTGTAATCTTGAAACGCTTGAACACTTCAGCAATGATATTTCCAAGGATTTTCTTCTTAAACGGATCAATCAATGGCATCGACTGAATTTTCGCCTTAATATCTTCGCCTTTTTCAACGAAATATTTTACAGGTGTTTCAACTTCTAGATTCTGTCTAGTCGGTTCATTAATGTATGGGAAGGATTTCGGCAGAATTTCATTGAAAATAAGCTTACCAACTGTAGTAATTAATAGCTTATTGTTTTGTTCTTCTGTGAAAGTTTCATTTCCTAATGAACCTGCATGCACTCCTACACGTGTATGCAAATGAACGTAGCCATTTTGATATGCGAGAATCGCTTCACTTGTATCTTTAAAAACCATACCCTCGCCGACTGCGCCTTCTCTTTCTAGAGTCAAGTAATAGTTTCCTAAAACCATGTCTTGGGAAGGAGTAACAACTGGCTTACCATCTTTAGGGTTCAAGATATTTTGTGCTGCAAGCATTAATAGTCTTGCTTCTGCTTGGGCTTCTGATGATAACGGTACGTGAACCGCCATTTGGTCACCATCAAAATCGGCATTGTATGCAGTACATACAAGCGGATGCAGACGGATGGCCCGGCCTTCAACTAGAGTTGGTTCAAAGGCTTGAATCCCAAGTCTATGAAGTGTAGGGGCACGGTTTAATAATACTGGATGCTCTTTAATGACGTCTTCGAGCACATCCCAAACATCTGGAGATACTCTTTCTATTTTACGTTTTGCAGATTTAATGTTATGAGCTAACCCTTTTTCAACTAATTCCTTCATAACGAAAGGTTTGAATAGTTCTAGTGCCATTTCTTTTGGAAGTCCACATTGGAACATTTTCAAGTTTGGCCCTACAACGATAACCGAACGCCCTGAATAGTCAACACGCTTACCAAGCAAGTTTTGACGGAAACGGCCTTGTTTACCTTTTAACATATGAGAAAGTGATTTCAACGGACGGTTACCCGGTCCTGTAACAGGACGTCCACGGCGGCCGTTATCAATCAAGGCATCAACAGCTTCTTGAAGCATACGTTTTTCATTCTGAACAATAATGCTTGGTGCACCTAAATCTAATAAACGTTTTAAACGGTTATTACGGTTAATAACACGGCGATATAAATCATTTAAATCAGATGTTGCAAATCTACCGCCATCCAATTGGACCATTGGACGAAGTTCTGGAGGGATAACAGGTAGAACATCAAGAATCATCCAAGATGGCTCATTTCCAGAACCGCGGAATGCTTCTAACACTTCAAGGCGTTTGATCGCACGTGTACGACGCTGACCTTGTGCGCTTTTTAATTCCTCTTTTAATCCGTCTACTTCCTTGTCTAAATCGATATCGAAAAGAAGTTTTTTAATTGCTTCTGCACCCATGGCAGCTTGGAATTTGTTTCCGTACTTTTCACGATATGCACGATATTCTTTTTCAGATAATAGCTGCTTCTTATCAAGAGCTGTATCTCCTGATTCCGTTACAACATAGGAAGCAAAGTAAATAATCTCCTCCAAAGCTCTTGGAGACATATCTAATACAAGACCCATCCGGCTTGGGATTCCTTTAAAGTACCATATATGTGAAACTGGCGCAGCAAGCTCAATATGCCCCATACGTTCACGACGAACCTTTGCTCGTGTGACTTCCACACCACAGCGATCACAAACGACACCTTTATAACGGACACGCTTATACTTTCCACAATGACATTCCCAATCCTTTGTTGGACCAAAAATACGTTCGCAGAATAAGCCGTCTTTTTCAGGCTTTAATGTACGATAGTTAATCGTTTCTGGTTTTTTAACTTCTCCGAAGGACCATGAACGGATCTTATCCGGTGAAGCAAGACCAATCTTCATAAACTCAAAATTATTAACATCCAGCAAGGGGCCTACCTCCCTTTTGATATCCAGGTTTTACCCTTATGACGTACAAAAGTGGGAGCGCATAGTGCGCTCCTACTCATATATAGTTACTCTTTTGAACCGACTTTTTCTGATTCAAATGCTTGTTCAGGAACAATGTTTAACGTATCGACTTGTTGTAAGTCATCGTCATCTTCCGTATCGCGCATTTCAATTTCTTCTTCGTCACCTGAAAGAATTTTTACATCCATTCCTAGACTCTGAAGTTCTTTAATTAATACTTTGAATGATTCTGGAACACCTGGTTCCGGAACATTTTCACCTTTGACAATCGCTTCGTACGTTTTTACACGACCAACCACGTCATCGGATTTAACCGTAAGGATCTCTTGAAGTGTGTATGCTGCACCGTATGCTTCAAGTGCCCAAACCTCCATCTCACCAAAACGCTGACCACCAAATTGAGCTTTACCACCCAATGGCTGCTGCGTAACTAATGAGTATGGTCCAGTTGAACGGGCGTGGAGTTTATCATCAACCATGTGTGCAAGTTTAATCATATACATGACACCTACAGAGACACGGTTATCAAATGGTTCCCCAGAACGGCCATCATAAAGGACCGTTTTCGCATCACGAGCCATACCTGCTTCTTCAATTGTTCCCCAAACATCTTCTTCACGTGCTCCGTCAAATACTGGAGATGCAACATGAATACCTAGGTAACGGGCTGCCATTCCAAGATGGAGTTCAAGCACCTGTCCAATGTTCATCCGTGATGGTACCCCTAGTGGATTTAACATGATATCCACTGGTGTTCCGTCTGGTAAAAACGGCATATCTTCTTCCGGTAAAATTCTTGAGATAACCCCTTTGTTACCGTGACGTCCCGCCATTTTATCACCTTCAGAAATCTTACGTTTCTGAACGATGTAGACACGGACAAGTTGATTCACGCCTGGTGGCAGTTCATCGCCATCTTCACGATTAAAGACTTTAACATCAAGGACAATCCCGCCGCCGCCATGTGGCACACGTAGAGAAGTATCACGAACTTCACGAGCTTTTTCACCGAAAATTGCATGTAAAAGACGTTCTTCTGCTGTTAATTCTGTAACTCCTTTTGGTGTTACTTTACCAACTAACAAGTCACCATCTTTCACTTCAGCACCAGTACGAATGATACCGCGCTCATCCAAATTACGAAGTGCATCTTCCCCGACGTTCGGAATATCACGTGTAATTTCTTCCGGCCCTAGTTTAGTATCACGGGATTCTGACTCATATTCTTCAATATGAATCGAAGTGTATACATCGTCTTTTACAAGACGTTGATTCATAATAATCGCATCTTCATAGTTATAACCATCCCATGTCATAAAGGCAACAAGGACGTTACGGCCTAGGGCTAATTCTCCTAATTCCATGGATGGACCATCAGCAAGAATTTCACCTTTAGTTACACGGTTACCCACTGCAACGATCGGACGTTGGTTATAACATGTTCCTTGGTTAGAACGGATGAATTTTAACATGCGGTATTTATCAAGATTTCCTTTTACCTCTTGACCGTCAACCACATTAATACGACGCACCCATACCTCACGTGCTTCCACGTGTTCAACAATACCTTCGTGCTTACAGATCACCGCTGCACCCGAGTCTTTACCAGATACATATTCCATACCTGTTCCAACACGAGGGGCTTCTGGCTGCATGAGTGGTACGGCTTGACGCTGCATGTTCGCACCCATTAGGGCACGGTTGGAGTCATCATTTTCAAGGAACGGAATACATGCTGTTGCTGCAGACACGACTTGCTTTGGCGATACATCCATATAGTCAATACGTTCACGTTTAACAACCGTATTTTCACCACGGAAACGAGCTACAACTTCCTCATCCAAGAAAGATCCATCTTCATCTAAGCGAGAGTTCGCTTGGGCTACTACATAGTTATCTTCTTCGTCAGCTGTTAAGTAATCGATCCGAGCAGTTACCTTACCAGTATCAGGGTCAACCCTGCGGTATGGTGTTTCGATAAATCCAAATCGGTTAACTTTCGCGTATGAAGAAAGCGAGTTAATCAAACCAATGTTTGGACCCTCTGGTGTTTCAATCGGACACATCCGGCCATAGTGGGAGTAGTGAACGTCACGAACTTCCATTCCAGCACGTTCACGTGTTAAACCACCAGGTCCTAATGCAGAGAGACGACGCTTATGCGTTAATTCAGCAAGCGGGTTGGTTTGGTCCATGAACTGTGATAATTGCGAGCTGCCAAAGAATTCTTTAATAGACGCAATGACTGGACGAATGTTAATCAGTTGCTGTGGAGTAATTGTCGCTGTGTCTTGAATGGACATTCTTTCACGAACCACACGCTCCATACGGGATAACCCAATCCGGAATTGATTCTGAAGCAATTCTCCAACAGAACGAAGACGTCTGTTACCTAAGTGATCGATATCATCCGTGTCACCGACACCGTGCAATAGATTAAAGAAGTAGCTAATCGATGCAATGATATCAGCTGGTGTAATATTTTTAATTGGTTCTTCCACATAGGCATTACCTAAGACATTAATTACCTTTTCATTATCATCACCAGGAGCATAAATCTTAATATCCTGAAGTGTAATCTCGTCCTCTACAACACCGCCATATGGATTAAAGCCTTTGAAATTAATATTCTTTTCAAGAGCAGGGAGAATTCTATCCAGATTTCTTCTATCTAGAACTAAGCCTTTCTCGGCAATAATTTCACCAGTTTCAGGATCCGCAAGGGACTCTGCTAAGCGTTGGTTGAATAAACGATTTTTGATATGAAGCTTTTTATTAATTTTATAACGGCCTACATTAGCAAGGTCATAGCGCTTAGGGTCAAAGAAACGTGACACTAATAAGCTCTTTGCATTTTCAACCGTAGGTGGTTCACCTGGACGAAGACGCTCATAAATTTCTAAAAGGGCCTTTTCGACACCTTCCGTATTGTCTTTCTCAAGTGTATTGCGGATGTATTCGTTATCCCCAATCAATTCAATGATTTCTTGATCAGAGCCGAAACCAAGTGCACGCAAAAGAACCGTAACGGGCAGTTTCCGAGTACGATCTATTCTCACATAAACGACATCTTTAGCATCTGTTTCATATTCGAGCCAAGCGCCGCGGTTCGGAATGACAGTAGCAGAAAAGCCCCGCTTTCCATTTTTATCGAACTTCCCACTATAGTAAACACTCGGAGAGCGCACTAATTGTGAAACAATAACACGTTCCGCCCCGTTAATGACAAACGTACCAGTCTCAGTCATAAGTGGAAAATCACCCATAAATACATCTTGATCTTTTACTTCACCTGTTTCTTTGTTCACAAGACGTACTTTTACACGCAATGGAGCAGAATATGTAACGTCCCGTTCTTTTGATTCCTCTACTGAATACTTTGGATCGCCAAGACTGTAATCAATAAATTCTAGTGATAGGTTACCAGTAAAGTCCTCGATTGGTGAAATATCCTGGAACATTTCACGCAAACCCTCATCAAGAAACCATTGATAAGAAGAGGTTTGGATTTCAATAAGATTTGGTAATTCTAAAACTTCACTGATTCGTGCGTAACTTCTTCGTTGGCGGTGTCGTCCATACTGAACTAGTTGACCTGTCAACTGATTCACCCCTCAAATCAAGCGTTATTATTAAAATCTATTAACGTTTATGGAATAGAAAATGACTTCTCTTCCAGTAAACAAAAAGAAAAAGGGTTTTTAGTTAAAAACCACATTTTCACATTTAGACTATTATTTTGTCATCATTTCCTTAATATCCCTTTTTTATACAAGATAATCAAGTATTTATAGGAATAATTCGGAAATTATTATGATGGCATTTTATAATGCTATCATAGTGACATTTTCAAGTCAACTTTTTTGTGCCCTTATGACAAAATAACCTTTGGATTTGTCAATAGTTTCGACGTGGTTAAATAAATTATTTAATTTTTCAATCGCGGATGGTGCACCTTGTTTCTTTTGAATGACAACCCAGAGCTCCCCCTGTGACACGAGATGATCAAAGCTTTGTTCAAAAATGTCATGAACTGTTTTCTTTCCTGCTCTAATCGGTGGATTTGTTAAAATTGCTGCAAATGTGTTTTCTTTCACATTCAACAACCGGTCACTCTCATAGATTTTAACATTCTGGATCCGATTTATTTCTGCATTTTCCTTTGCCAATTCAATAGCCCGCTCATTAACATCAACCATATGAATCATACGTTCATGATAATATTTTGCAAGCGACAGACCTATTGGCCCATAGCCGCAGCCAACATCCAGGAGGAATCCGTCTGCATTTGGCATTTCAAAAGACTCAATTAATAAACGTGAGCCGAAATCTACTTCTCTTTTTGAAAACACACCGTTGTCCGTTTTAAAACGAAAAGAGTTATTTTTTAAAGTGTAGTCCCAAAATTTCGGGTCACTTTCGACCTTTTGTGTTCGAGAATAGTAGTGTTCAGACAACTGACTCACCTCCGAGGAAGATTAATAATTGAAGATAGACGAGGAAAAGAAACTAAAAATCTAAATTCTATTAAGCCAAAAAAAGCCCGCTTATACAGCGAGCTCGTTTTTGAGATTATTACTTAACTTCAACGTTTGCTCCAACTTCATCAAGCTTAGCTTTGATTGCTTCAGCTTCATCTTTAGAAACGCCTTCTTTAACTGGCTTTGGAGTGTTGTCAACAAGGTCTTTTGCTTCTTTAAGACCAAGACCAGTGATTTCACGTACAACTTTGATAACTTTGATTTTTTGATCGCCAGCGCCAGCTAGGATTACATCAAATTCAGTTTTTTCTTCAACAGCAGCAGCACCAGCGCCGCCAGCCATTGCTACTGGAGCAGCAGCAGTTACGCCGAATTCTTCTTCGATTGCTTTTACTAGATCGTTAAGTTCTAAAACAGTCATAGTTTTAACTGCTTCAATGATTTGTTCTTTAGTCATGATTAATTTCCTCCTTAGTTTTCGTTCGAATTTATTAGTTTGACGCTAAGATTGTCCAGCTTCAGCTCCCAGCAGCTAGTGTCCTTCGCTCTTCGCCCTACGATAAGTCAACATCGGTTCGCTGTCGCTCTCCGTGTTTCCTTTATCTCGGTTGAAGCGCTCCAGTCCATACGCTGCTAAACGGTCGCTTCAGCATTTCTAGCTTACGCGCCTTGTTCTTCTTTTTGTTCTGCAACTGCTTTTGTAACAAGAGCAAGGTTGCGGATTGGAGCTTGTAGTACGCTGAGTAACATAGATAGTAAACCTTCGCGTGATGGTAGGTCAGCAAGAGCTTTAATTTCTTCAGCTGTTGCAACGTTCCCTTCAATTACACCTGCTTTAAGTTCAAGTGCTTCATGCTTTTTCGCAAAGTCGTTCAAGATTTTAGCTGGTGCTACTACATCTTCAGTACTGAACGCAATTGCGTTTGGACCTGTTAATGCAGCGTTTAAATCAGCAAGACCAGCTGCTTCAGCCGCACGGCGTGTCATAGAGTTTTTGTAAACTTTGAATTCCACACCAGCTTCACGAAGTTGTTTACGAAGTTCAGTTACTTCTGAAACAGAAAGACCACGGTAATCAACAACAACGGTTGATACGCTGCTCTTTAATTTATCAGAAATTTCGCTAACGATTTGTTGCTTTAATTCGATTGCACTGCTCATCTTTACACCTCCTGTAGAATTTCTACATTTATACCAGGCAAATAAACGCCTCCATATCGAACGGTGACATGGAGGCAGGATAACAACCGATCTCTCAGTTATTTATATCGCATTACCTCGGCAGGAAATTAAGTGCACTTGGCACACCTGCTGTCTACAGTACAAATGTTATTATTTTAAACAACAAAATAGATTATATAAAATCTATTTTATATTGTCAATTGGTAAAATTTATTTAACAGCTACTGATGAAGGATCAACTTTAACGCCAGGTCCCATTGTAGAAGCAACAGTTACGTTCTTCATGTAAGTACCTTTTGCAGCAGAAGGCTTCACTTTTAGCAAAGTTTCAAATACAGTGTTAAAGTTTTCAACAAGCTTTTCGTTTTCGAAAGAAGCTTTACCGATTGGCACGTGGATGTTACCAGACTTGTCAACGCGGTATTCAACTTTACCTGCTTTAATTTCATTGATTGCACGAGTTACATCAAATGTAACTGTACCAGTTTTAGGGTTTGGCATTAAGCCTTTAGGTCCTAATACACGACCTAATTTACCAACTTCACCCATCATGTCAGGAGTTGCTACGATTACATCAAATTCAAACCAACCTTGTTGGATTTTGTTGATGTATTCAGCATCGCCCACATAATCAGCGCCTGCTGCTTCTGCTTCTTTAACTTTTTCCCCTTTAGCGAAAACTAGAACGCGTTGCGTTTTACCAGTTCCGTTTGGAAGCACTACTGCACCACGGATTTGTTGGTCAGCTTTCTTAGGGTCAACGCCTAAACGGAATGCTGCTTCAACAGTTGCATCAAATTTAGCGAAGTTTGTTTGTTTTGTAAGATCAATTGCTTCAGCAATTGGATATGCTTTTAGGCGATCTACAAGCTTTGAAGCTTCTAAATACTTCTTACCTTTTTTAGCCATTTTAATTTCCTCCTAGAATTGTGGTTTTAGCGAATAATTCTCCCACGGCAAAGCGGAGGCGCCTTGAACAGGCGCCGCAGCTAGCCCACGAAAAAGGTTGCGAGTGTTTATAACGTCGCAACCCCTTCATTTTACAAAAAACAATCAGTTACATGGATTAGTCTTCGATGACGATACCCATGCTGCGAGCAGTACCTTCAACCATACGCATTGCTGCTTCAACGCTAGCTGCGTTTAGGTCAGGCATTTTCTGTTCCGCAATCTCGCGTACTGTATTACGCTTAACTGTTGCTACTTTATTACGGTTAGGTTCACCAGAACCTGACTGAATTCCAGCTGCTACTTTCAAAAGAACGGCAGCAGGAGGAGTTTTCGTAATAAATGTAAATGAACGGTCTTCAAATACCGTAATTTCAACAGGGATGATCAAACCAGCTTGATCTGCTGTACGAGCGTTAAATTCTTTACAGAATCCCATGATGTTAACACCGGCTTGACCTAGTGCAGGACCAACTGGTGGCGCAGGGTTTGCTTTCCCAGCAGGAATTTGTAATTTAACGACTTTAATTACTTTTTTAGCCACGAGACACACCTCCTTAAAGTCCGTGATGTGGTAATAGGGTTTTTTAGGAACCCTCCCACTCAGGCATCTGTCTTTATCTATTGATCATAAAGAACTTGACATAAGTCTTGTCTCATATAGAGACATACTGACCTATGAAATATTACCACTTTTTCAAAATGATTTCAAGTTTTTTTATATTAAAGTTTTTCAATCTGGGTAAAAT
This sequence comes from Neobacillus sp. MER 74, assembly GCF_023714155.1. Classification (NCBI taxonomy): domain Bacteria; kingdom Bacillati; phylum Bacillota; class Bacilli; order Caryophanales; family Bacillaceae; genus Neobacillus; species Neobacillus sp. MER 74. The sequence continues at coordinate 18,084 of NZ_JAMAUV010000019.1, read as the reverse complement.
CAAGTTCTACAGGGGTATCACGGCCGAACATATTAACAAGAACTTTCAGTTTCGCCTTGTCTTTATCCATCTCTTCTACTGATCCTGTAAAGTTAGCAAATGGACCTTCTTTGACACGAACCGTTTCGCCAATTTCATAATCAGCATCGACACGAGTTTCAGTAACACCCATTCGTTTTAATATAACGACAACTTCTTCTGGAAGTAATGGAGTTGGTTTAGAACCTGATCCTGATGAGCCAACAAAACCTGTTACTCCAGGTGTATTACGCACCACATACCATGAATCATCTGTCATCACAATTTCTACTAGTACATAACCAGGGAACACTTTGCGCTTTACTACTTTTTTCTTGCCGTTTTTTAGTTCGGTTTCTTCTTCTTCAGGGACAACTACTCGAAAGATCTTATCTTGCATCCCCATTGATTCGACCCGTTTTTCTAAATTTGCTTTTACTTTATTTTCATAACCGGAGTAAGTATGTAACACATACCAATTTTTTTCCATTTAAGAGGACTAGAACGTCCGTCCCTCCCTATTTATTAGTCATAGACTATTTTTTAAACAAATAAAAAACCCGTTATACGGGCTTTTAGATAAAAATTCCTTTATTAATCACCATTATACCATGAAAATTGATTTATTATTCAAGAATTAAACGAATCAATTTTGAAATTCCTAAATCAAGAACTGCAAAGAACGCTGCAAAAAAGACAACAGTCGTTAATACAGTAATCGTCGAGCGTGTTAGTTCTCCTCGTTTTGGCCAGCTAACTTTCCTCATCTCACGGAATATATCACTGAAGAACTTTGTTATGCGCTGCATGTTAAGTAACCCCCAAAATAAAATAACTATAAGAATATAGGATGACTATTTTGTTTCTCTATGAATGGTATGGGTGGTGCACGTTTTGCAGAATTTTTTTAATTCTAATCGCTCTGTTTGTGTCTGCTTGCTGATTGTCGAATAGTTTCGAGAACCGCAGACTGCACATGCAAGGATAACTTTTTTACTCATTTTCGACACCTTTACCCAATTTTCTATTATATCCTTAAAAATGTACCATGTACCCTAATTATTGTCAATATCCCTTGAAAACGGTTCAAATTTATGCCATTAAGGTAGGTTATTACAGCGAAAACTCGCGAAGTTCGAGATATCGTTCCAATTTTCTTTTCACTCGCTGCAGAGCATTATCAATGGATTTCACATGACGATTGAGTTCTTCTGAAATTTCTTGATAGGATTGACCATCTAAGTAGAGGGCCAATACCTTTCTTTCTAAGTCACTTAATAATTCAGTCATTTTAAATTCAATATGGTCAAATTCTTCTTGATTAATGATTAGCTCTTCAGGGTCAAGTACCTTTGCCCCTGACAAAACATCCATTAATGTTCGATCGGACTCTTCATCATAAATCGGCTTGTCCAAAGAAACATAAGAATTTAACGGAATATGCTTTTGCCGTGTTGCGGTTTTAATGGCTGTTATAATTTGACGAGTAATGCATAGCTCGGCAAATGCCTTAAAGGATGTCAGCTTGTCCTCTCTGAAGTCACGAATGGCTTTGTACAGTCCAATCATCCCTTCTTGGACAATATCTTCTTTATCAGCACCAATTAAAAAATAGGACCTTGCTTTTGCACGCACAAAATTACGATACTTGTGGATTAAATAATCCAATGCTTCACTGTCACCGTGGTGTACCAAATAAACAATTTCTTCATCTTCCATTACGAGAAACTGCTGGTTGACCTTTGTTCCGAAGTCCGTACTCAAAGTAGATCCCCTCCACCGAACAAGCATAGTTAGTAATAGTATACATGACAATTTTTCTAGTGTCCACGCTCACTTTTGACCCCTGCGCCACTTTTCGAAAATTTCTGCCATTTCATCACTCATATTGATTTTCGAGACAGGTTTTTTTTCTTGAATCTTTTTCACTTTCTGTTCGATGCCCCTTTCAATGGAGGACATTTCAATGAGCAACTCCCGAGCGGATTTTCTTAATGCTCCTTGTCCAAAGATCGCCCATTGCTCTGTATAATCGGAGGTGGCGACATGTATTTGCGTTCTCCGATTACTTAGGCTAATGGCCAATTTTTCTATCCGCTCATCTGCTGTTTCATTTTCTTTCGTAAAGATGACTTCTACTTGATGGTTTTTATATTTTTTCTCTGTTCCTTGCACATAGTAGGCATCAAAGACAACAATCACACGATATCCGGAATAGGCTTGATACTCCGCCATTCTTTCTACAAGACGATCTCTTGCTGCTGGCAGATCTCGATCTTTTAATGTCCTAAGTTCCGGCCAGGCCCCAATAATGTTATATCCGTCGACAAGCAGGATATCCATATGTTACCCCTCAAGCGGGTGTCGTTTTCGATATACCTCATACATGAGTAAAGATGCCGCAACAGAAGCATTTAACGAAGTAACTTTTCCAACCATTGGCAGGTGAATAAGAAAATCACATTTATCGCGGATTAGTCTACCCATTCCTTTTCCTTCACTGCCAATGACTAAGCCAAGCGGCAGGGTCCCATCTAACCTGCGGTAGTCATCTTTTCCTTTGGCATCTGTTCCAGCAATCCAAATGCCCCTTTCCTTTAATTCATCGATTGTTCTCGACATATTTGTCACACGCGCGACTGGAATATACTCAATGGCACCTGTTGAGGCTTTAGCCACTGTCGCGGTTAAGCCCACAGCCCTCCGTTTCGGAATAATGATGCCATGTGCCCCCACAGAATCCGCCGTTCTCATGATTGAACCGAGATTATGAGGATCCTCAATCTCATCAAGCAATAAAAAGAAAGGTGGTTCATTTTTCTTCTCAGCAGCTGCAAACAAATCATCGATTTCCGCATATTGGTAAGCGGCGACATAGGCTAGAACTCCTTGATGATTTTCACCGGATATTTGATCAATTTTTTTCTTTGGCACAAATTGAACAATTACATGTGCTTCCTTTGCTAACTGCGTAATTTGCTGCATTTGGCCGCGCTGTGATCCTTCAGCAATTAAGATCTTATTAATGTCCCTTTCTGATTTCAGCGCTTCAATAACTGGATTTTTGCCAACAATATATTCTTGTTCCATCCTAGCGTTCCTCCTTTCTTTCATCCACATATTTAAATGCCAGATTAATCAATTCTTCCATCCGCTCTATTTTACCCGATAAATATAAATAACCCAGCAACGCTTCGAATGCTGTACTGTAATGGTAGGTCTGGACATCTGTATTTTTAGGAACAGAGCCTGACTTCGCATTTCGACCACGCATAATCACCGCTAACTCTTCCTCGTCGAGAAGATGATCATCCATCATTTGAAAAAGTATTTTGCACTGTGCTTTTGCTGAAACGTAAGTTGTTCCCGTCCGGTGTAAATGATTGGGTCTTACCTTCCCGCTATAGAGGAGGTGGCGCCTTACATACGTTTCATAAATGGCGTCACCCATATAGGCAAGGGCTAGACTATTCAATTGTTTGGCATCGACGGTATTTTCATATTCAAGCATGAATTAACCTCTTTTCCACCTTGTACCTTGCGGGGTATCTTCTAAAATAATATTCATTTCCTTCAGCTGATCTCGGATTTGGTCAGACAATTGGAAATTGCGGTCCTTTCGAGCCTGGATTCGCTTTTCAATTAGTGCATCAATTTCTTCATCCAGCATTTCTTCTTTTTCAATCGTCAGCCCTAAGACATGGAATAAGTCTTCAAACTGTTTGGTAAAAGCATCGATTACCGCTACAGCTGTATTTTTTTCTAACAGATAATAATTCGCCAGTTTTGAGAGGTCAAATAAGACAGAAATGGCCTTCGCTGTGTTAAAATCATCATCCATCGCCTCAATAAACTGTTCCTGGGAGCTTGCAATTTTATCAAGCCATTCCTGATTATTATCGGTTAAATCTGTGCTTGCTTCTTTACGATGCTTTAAATTTTGATAGGAGGTGATCAAGCGCTCAAATGCAGCTTTTGTACTTTCCAGTAATTCCTCACTGTAATTGATCGGATTGCGATAATGAACCGATAACATGAAAAAGCGTAACACTTGTGGATTGTGTTTCTTGATAATGTCGTGAACTAATACAAAGTTTCCTAGCGACTTCGACATTTTTTCATTGTCAATATTGATATAGCCATTGTGCATCCAGTAGCGGGAAAATAGTTTTCCTGATAGTGCTTCTGACTGGGCAATTTCATTTTCATGGTGCGGGAAAGTTAAATCCTGTCCACCCGCATGAATATCAATCGTTTCACCCAGATACTTTTTCGCCATTGCCGAGCACTCAATATGCCAGCCTGGACGTCCAAGTCCCCATGGGCTCTCCCAGAAGATTTCCCCTTCCTTCGCCGCTTTCCAAAGGGCAAAATCTAAGTCATCTTGTTTCCTATCGCCAACTTCAATTCTTGCGCCTATCTGGAGATCATCAATCGATTGATGCGACAGTTTACCATAGCCATCGAATTTTCTTGTCCGAAAATACACATCTCCAGCCGATTCATAAGCAAAACCTTTATCAATTAATTCACTAATAAATTCAATAATAATGTCCATGTTCTCCATTACCCGTGGATGAACATCCGCTTTTTGGCAGCCTAATGCAGACACATCTTCAAAATAGGCATTGATAAAACGGTCAGCAATAGCTGGCACGTCTTCTCCTAATTGATTGGCAGCTCGGATTAATTTATCATCAACATCAGTAAAATTAGAAACATATTTAACATCGTATCCGCGGTATTCTAAATAGCGTCGGACTGTATCAAAAACGATGGCCGGACGAGCATTACCAATATGAATATAATTATAGACAGTCGGACCGCAAACATACATTTTGACCTTGCCCTCTTCAAGCGGTACGAAAGTTTCCTTTTTACGTGTAAGTGTATTATAAAGTTGAATGGCCATTGACTTCTATCCTTTCTCCTTTTAATTCTTCGAGTTCATACATTAACTTATCCAAGTCGTTTTGCATTTCTCTTAAGCGGTCGGCAACAGGGTCTGGCAAATCACAATGGTTTAAGTCTTTTGTAATTTTTCTTCCATCTTGCATGACTACCCTGCCTGGAATTCCCACTACCGTTGAGTTAGGAGGAACCTCTTTCAATACAACCGAGCCGCCGCCAATTTTGGAATTTTCTCCAACCGTGATCGATCCGAGTACCTTAGCCCCTGTAGAAATCAGAACATTATCCTTAATGGTTGGATGCCGTTTCCCTTTCTCTTTCCCTGTTCCACCAAGTGTGACCCCTTGATATATAGTTACATTATCCCCAATTTCACAGGTTTCCCCAATAACCACGCCCATACCATGGTCAATAAAAAATCTTCTGCCTATTTTTGCCCCAGGATGAATCTCAATACCGGTAAAAAATCGGCTTACCTGCGAAATAACCCTGGCTAGAAAAAATAATTTCCGATTAAAAAGTGCATGTGCAAGACGGTGTGACCAAATGGCATGCAAGCCTGAATAGGTTAAGATGACTTCCAAATGGCTCCTTGCCGCAGGATCTTGCTCGAAAATAACCTCTACATCCTCCCTCAACTTCTTAAACATTACCATTTTCCCCCTATTTTTAAAGCGTAAGCACCCGTTTAGCGGCGTATGGACTGGAGCACTTTGACTGAGATAAAGGAAACACGGAGAGCGTAAGCGATCCGATGTTGACTTATCGACGGGAAAAGGGCGAAGTACACTAGCCGCTGGGTGCTGAAGCTAGACAGTTGTCTAGGTTCAGAACTTTAATCTTTATTAAACTTCAAAGTAAATAAAAAACGCCTCTGTCATGACGACAGAGGCGCTTAACGCGCGGTTCCACTCTGATTAGACCGGAAAGCTAGGATGGTAACAATAGCTCAAAACTTGGTCTCACTCTACCTGTTAACGGATCGGTTCCGCCCATCTCTACTTAGAGTTGACTCTTTTCGAAACAGGGCTCAGAGGTGCATTTCAAAAAACGAGAGGCCTAAACCACTTTCAGCCGGTGATGGTTTTCTCTTTGAAGCATCCTTTTTTTACTTATCCTCTTCTACACTTTCAGAACTATATAATTGTTTACTCTACTATATTACATTTTATTGTCGATGTTAACTAATAATTTTATTAATTCTTGTTTGAACCTTATTTTTTCCTAAAAGTTCAATGGCCTGTGGCAGGTCTGGCCCGTGTGTTTGGCCAGTTACTGCAGCACGAATTGGCATAAATAGGTTTTTCCCCTTTTGGCCAGTCGACTTTTGAACTGCCTTCATTGCAGCCTTTATCCCGTCAGCCCGGAAGTGCTCTAACTGATCCAGTTCATGTGAAAATGCCTTTAACACTTCCGGAACCGTCTCACCTGCTAGAATCTCCTTCGCCTCTTCTTCGTAGTCCACTTCCTCTTTAAAGAACATCTCGGATAATTCCACGATTTCAGCACCAAAGCTCATTTTTTCCTGCAGAAGTTCGATTAACCCTTGGACCCATTGATACTGCTCATCCGTTTGACTTTCACTTAAACGGCCTGCTTTCACTAAGTGAGGTAAAGCCAGTTCAACTACACGATCAATCTCAATCTTCTTCATGTATTGGTTATTCATCCATAGCAGTTTCTGCTTATCAAATAAGGCAGGGGATTTAGATAAGCGATTCGCATCAAATATCTCAATAAACTCATTCTTAGAGTAAATTTCTTCTTCACCTGAAGGCGACCAGCCGAGGAGCGTAATAAAGTTAAATAACGCTTCTGGGAGATACCCTAACTCTTCATATTGTTCGATAAACTGAATGATTGATTCATCGCGCTTACTTAACTTTTTACGGCTTTCATTGACAATCAATGTCATATGGCCGAAAATCGGCGGCTCCCAGCCTAATGCTTCATAGACCATGAGTTGTTTAGGTGTGTTAGAAATATGATCATCGCCACGGAGCACGTGAGAGATTTTCATTAAATAATCATCAATTGTAACCGCAAAATTATAGGTTGGGGTGCCATCCTTTTTAATGATGACCCAGTCGCCCATCCCTTCGGATTCAAAGGACACGCTCCCCTTTACCATATCATCAAAGGTATAGGTTTTCCCTTCAGGTACGATAATCCGAATGCTTGGCTGACGGCCTTCGCTTTCTAATTCACGGCGTTGTTCATCGGTTAAATGACGGCATTTACCCGAATAATGCGGCGTTTCTCCCCTTTCAGCCTGGGCTTCACGCTCTGCCTCAATTTCCGCTTCGGTACAATAACACTTATAAGCATGACCTTCCGCTAATAATTGGTTATAGTAAATTTCATATATATCATTTCGCTCGGATTGACGATATGGTCCGTATTCGCCGCCGACGTCAACACCCTCATCCCAATCCATGCCAAGCCATTTTAAGTATTTCAACTGGCTTTCTTCTCCGCCGGCAATATTTCTTTTTTTATCCGTATCTTCAATACGAATGATAAACTTCCCGCCCTGATTACGTGCGAATAAGTAATTAAATAATGCCGTACGAGCGTTTCCAATATGTAAATGCCCTGTTGGACTTGGAGCATACCTTACACGAACTTCATTTGACATCTCAATGCCTCCATTTAGAAAAGCGTAAGTGCCTAGGCGCTGAAGCTAGACAGCTTTCCCAAGAATTTATATGTTTCAACTGATTATTTTATCATTGTCTATGATTTCAAGAAAGACTATTCATGAACCTTTCTTAATAAAACAACCGCTTGAGAGGCGATTCCTTCCCCTCTGCCAGTGAAGCCCAATTTCTCGGTGGTGGTTGCCTTCACATTGATTTGCTCAGGTTCGGCCTCTAGTAATTCGGCAATTCTCACGCGCATTTGCTCAATATAGGGTGCCATTTTCGGCTTCTGAGCTATGATTGTACAATCCGCGTTTACCAGCTCGTACCCCTTATTTTTCACCAATTCCCACACATGCTCCATTAACTTTGCAGAGTCTGCATCTTTAAAATTGGGATCGGTATCAGGAAAATGTTTGCCAATATCCCCTTCTCCAATCGCACCAAGGCAAGCATCAGAAACCGTATGTAATAAAACATCTGCATCTGAATGACCTAGCAGCCCTTTTTCATATGGTATGCTGATTCCACCGATAATCAACGGTCGCCCTTCCGTTAGTTGATGCACATCAAACCCTTGACCAATTCGAAACATTATGAAAAACTCCCTTTTTTCCTATTGTCTAGCTGCAACGCCTAGTCAAGGCGCTTCCGCTTTTCTAGTATCGCTTCCGCAAAATAAATATCTTCTGGTGTTGTTAATTTGATATTATCGTAGTCGCCTTCAACCATCGCAATAGGATGGCCGATCCTCTCCACTAGACTGGCATCATCTGTTCCTAGGAAAGAATCCCTTTCTGCTTTCTCATAGGCCTTCTTCAGAAGAGAAATGCGAAAAGCTTGTGGGGTTTGGACCGCCCACAAGCTTGAACGTTCGACAGTTTCAACCACCAAACCATCTTGTACCTTTTTGATGGTGTCCTTTGCCGGTACTCCCAAAATGGCCGCCCCTGTATCCATAGCCACTTTTGTCAAACGGTAGATATGTTCATTACTGATAAAAGGACGTGCCGCATCATGAACAAGAATAACCCCGTCTGTTTCCACTGTTTTCAGCGCATTAAAAATGCTATCCTGCCGTTCCTTACCCCCATGCACTAAATGGATTGCTTTGGCAATATTATACTTGGTAAATAAGGCTTTAAATTCCCCTTCATCTTGTGGATGAATCGCTACAATAATTTTGCTGCAGGCATTATCCTGTTCAAACACTTTTAATGTATGGATTAATACAGGTACATGATTAAGCTCTAATAGAAGCTTATTTTTCCCTGCTCCCATTCTTTTTCCCTGGCCCGCTGCCGGGAGAATGACTTGGTAAGTCATATGAAAACCCCACTTATAATGCTTTTTCTAATAGCTTTGGTTTAGCAAATATCATTCTTCCAGCCGATGTTTGGAGAACACTTGTGACGAGAACCTCAATTCGTTTTCCAATATATTCTCTTCCTTCTTCGACAACGATCATCGTTCCGTCATCCAAGTAAGCAACGCCCTGATGATATTCCTTGCCATCCTTAATCACCTGTACCGTTAATTCTTCTCCTGGAAGAACAACAGGTTTGACGGCATTTGCTAAATCATTGATGTTTAACACTGAAACATTCTGCAATTCGCAAACCTTATTCAGATTGAAATCATTTGTGACTAAGATTCCATTTGTGATTTTTGCCAGTTTCACAAGTTTTGAATCCACTTCACTAATTTCCTCGAAATCACCTTCATAGATTTCGACTTTAATGGCAAGTTCCTTTTGAATTCGATTTAAAATATCTAGACCTCTGCGGCCGCGATTTCGTTTTAATACATCGGATGAATCAGCAATATGCTGTAATTCCTCGAGGACAAACTGTGGAATGACAATCGTTCCTTCTAAAAATCCCGTCTGACAAATATCAGCTATACGTCCATCAATAATCACACTAGTATCTAGTATTTTTAAAGATTGATTCGCTTCTTTTTCACTCTCGTCTTCACTGGATTTTTTCTTATTACTCCGATTTCCAAATAGACCTAGTAGTTCGTCCCTTTTCTTAAAACCTACCTGAAAGCCAAGATAGCCAAATAAAATGGTCAGTATGATTGGCACGACAGCATTTAGAATTGGCACCTGTACCGCATTTAAGGCAAAGCCAATTAAAAAGGCCACCAACAACCCAAATATGAGACCCACACTACCAAAAAGGACATCGGTTACAGGGATTTTGACTAATGAATCTTCAGTCCATTTAACAAAGTTAAAAACATAATCTACTGCCCAAAAGGTAATAAGATAAAAAATAATAGCACCTAAAACAGCAGTGATATACGAGTTGTTAATTAAGGGAATGTCATTGATATGAAGTAGATTGAACAATTCCGGCAATAACAAAATACCAAGCGTACCACCCATAATGAGGAAGCAAGCCTGCACAATACGTTTTAACATTCCTTCACCTCCTCTACTCATTATAAACATATTCATAAAAATGAAACCTTAATTTACTGATTATTTTTCACTTAAAGATTCTTGTTAAAAGAGTAGTTCCCGTGAATTATTAATAGATGATTTCTCCATAGGGTAGCATTGGAAAACCCCCATGTCAAACAATTGGATTTTTTTTACTTTTCCATTGTTTTTAAAGGTGACGATCGGTATATAACCGTTCTTTTATTAATTTAAAACCCTCTTTAATTTTTTTAGCCCGGACTTCCCCAATTCCTTCCACATCATCGAGATCTTCCACAGATGCTGAAATAATTTTTGCAAGTTCGCCAAAATGGCTAATTAAGTTTTCAATAATGATTGATGGGAGTCTTGGAATTTTATTAAGAATCCGGTAGCCGCGCGGATTTTTATTTTCCTCGAGATGCACATAGCCCAGATAGCCCATTAATTTTAATAACACCATATCTTCTATTGTTCCATTTGAAGTCATTGACTGCATTCGGGCTAAAACATCTCTTGCCTTGATATCTCTATCAAAGGCATAATCTTTGATTATGAGCATTGTTTCCTCTTCCAAGTCAGTTAAGATTTCATTCAGTTGTAAACGAATGAGACGCCCCTCAGTCCCTAATTCATGTAAATAGGTTAGTAGTTCGTTTTTAATCTTTAAGACCATTTCAAACCGATGCAGAACCAGTAGAAAGTCATTATAGGTGACAGACTCTTCAAACTCTAAAATACTCAAATTGGTAATACTTTGTTCCAGAACCGTCTTATACTTTTCAAGTGTCTGGATAGCTTGATTGGCCTTTGTTAAAATCACTGCAATATCTTTTAAGGCATAGCGGAAGTTCCCTTGATACAGAGTAATTACATTTCTCCTTTGGGAGATAGCAATGACTAAGGCTTTTGTTTGTTTCGCCGTCCTCTCAGCTGTCCGGTGCCGCATTCCTGTTTCTGTAGAGGGGATATCGGAGTCAGGGGCCAGCTGGGCATTGGCAAACAGAATTTTATTTCCTAATTCATTAAGGATAATTGCCCCATCCATTTTGGCCAATTCATATAAAAAGCTTGGCGAAAAAGGACAATTAATTTCAAAGCCGCCATCAACGATACTTTTTACTTTTTCGTTAAAACCAATGACAATAAGGCCTCCTGTATTGGCTCGAAGGACATTGTCAATCCCCTCACGAATGGGCGTCCCAGGAGCAAGGAATTGTAATATCTCACTTACGGAATGTTCACCTAGCTTTTTATTCTCCATCTGCTACCCCCCCAAAGCTGCTTTCAAAGCTTCACTTACATTCGTTACCCCAATAAGTTCGATTCCCCTCGGTCCCTTCCAACCGCCTAGATTATTAGCAGGCAGAATCACTCGCTCAAAACCAAGCTTGGCCGCTTCCTGGACACGCTGCTCAATTCTCGATACCCTTCTTACTTCCCCAGTCAAACCAACTTCACCGATAATGCAGTCCGTCGGCCTTGTCGGCTTATCTCTAAAGCTCGAAGCAATACTGACAGCAACAGCCAAATCAATGGCTGGCTCATCCAACTTTACACCGCCGGCAACTTTTAAATAGGCATCTTGATTCTGGAGAAGCATCCCCACTCGCTTTTCTAATACTGCCATCAAGAGCGGCACACGGTTATGGTCAATTCCAGTAGCCATTCTTCTGGGATTCCCAAAACTGGTAGGGGAAATTAAAGCCTGGATTTCGACAAGGACTGGTCTTGTCCCTTCCATCGATGCAACTACCGTCGATCCAGCTGCGCCCCGTGAACGCTCTTCTAAGAAGATCTCAGAAGGATTGGCTACTTCTTCGAGGCCCAATTCCTTCATTTCAAAAATGCCCATTTCATTCGTTGAACCAAATCGGTTTTTGACTGCACGTAGAATCCGATAGGTATGGTGTCTTTCTCCTTCAAAATAGAGAACCGTATCCACCATATGCTCTAACAGCCTTGGACCTGCAATGGATCCTTCTTTTGTTACATGTCCAACAATAAAGATCGCAATTCCTTTCGTTTTCCCAATTCTCATTAATTCCGAGGTACACTCACGTACTTGTGAGACACTTCCTGGTGCGCTTGTTACATCGGGGTGAAAGACCGTTTGGATCGAATCAATGATGACAAAGCTAGGATTGGTACTATCGATGGTCCGGTTGATTTCTTCAAGATTCGTTTCAGAATAAACGAGGAGATTTTCAGAAGATATACCTAATCGTTCCGCCCGAAGTTTAGTTTGTCGTAACGATTCCTCACCAGATATGTATAAAACCTGATTTCCTTTATTCGCAAGTTGTGATGAAACCTGCAAAAGCAGCGTTGACTTCCCAATTCCAGGGTCTCCGCCTATCAGCACTAAAGAACCCTTAACCACGCCACCGCCAAGGACACGGTTTAATTCGTTTAAATCCGTTAGAATCCGTGGTTCATTTTCCATTTCAATTGAATTGATCGGCATGGGCTTGGATAACAGTCCTGATCCGCCCTGGGAATGGGCAAATGCACCTCTTCTCGCGGAACCTGTTACTTCAACTTCCTCCACCATCTTATTCCATTCACCGCAGCCAGGACATTTTCCCATCCACTTGGGCGATTCATATCCGCACGCCTGACACATAAACTTCGTCTTTCGTTTTGCCATTATCCTTCGACCCTCTCTTAACTAAAAAGAACAAAAGGCACACGCACCAGATAGCGAAATACGCTGGGTGCAGGAGCCAAATTTTGCTAACTATTTACAGGTTACCATACCTTTTTTATTTTTTCATTTGAAAAAGTCGATAGAAAAAGAGGTACACGATTTAACTTTATTTACGTGTACCTCTTCATAGATATTACGACATAGTCCTATTTTACTAAACTCGTTTTCTCAGCCATACGAACAATAAATTCTCCATTATCAACATCAATAATTGCATGCTGTCCGGTTAATAATGTTCCCTTTAATAGTTCTTCCGAAAGTCTGTCTTCAATATGCTTTTGAATCGCACGGCGTAATGGTCGTGCCCCATATTCAGGGTCATAGCCTTCCTGAGAAATTTTCTCTTTTGCCGCAGCTGTTAATTCTAAAGAAATATGCTGCTCTTTTAAACGCTTAATTAACTGCTCTGATAATAAAGTCACAATTTCTTCAAGATGCTTCCGCTCTAACGCATGGAAAACAATAATTTCATCGATACGGTTAAGGAATTCAGGACGGAATGCTTTCTTTAATTCTCCCATCACTTTCCCTTTCATATCTTTATAGTCTTGTTCGCCATCTTGGATATTAAAGCCGACATACTTGTTCCGTTTTAATGCCTCAGCACCGACATTGGATGTCATAATAAGGACTGTATTCCGGAAGTCAACTGTTCTGCCTTTAGAATCAGTCAATCGACCGTCCTCAAGGACTTGCAGCAGGATATTAAATACGTCAGGATGTGCTTTTTCAATTTCATCTAATAGCACAACAGAATATGGCTTTCTGCGAACCTTTTCTGTTAATTGGCCGCCTTCCTCATAACCTACATATCCTGGCGGTGAACCAACTAGACGAGAAGTCGAGTGTTTTTCCATATACTCGGACATATCAATCCGTATCATCGCATCCTCATCACCAAACATCGCTTCAGCAAGAGCACGGGCTAATTCGGTTTTCCCAACACCTGTTGGTCCAAGGAAGACAAAAGAACCGATTGGTCGTTTGGGATCTTTTAATCCAGCACGAGCACGGCGGACTGCCTTCGATACAGCTTTTACCGCTTCCTCCTGGCCAATTACGCGAGAATGAAGTACTTCTTCTAAATTAAGAAGCTTCGCCATTTCTGTTTCCGCCAGCTTGGAAACAGGAACCCCGGTCCAACTAGAAACAACACTTGCAATATCTTCAACGGTTACTTCATTATTTTCTTTCCCTTGTTTTTCTTTCCAATTCTTCTTTGTCTCTTCAAGTTGTTCACGTAAACGCTGTTCTGTATCTCTTAAGGATGCAGCCTTTTCAAACTCTTGACTCTGAACAGCAGAATCTTTTTCCTTACGCACTTCTTCCAATTTCACTTCTAATTCTTTTAAATTAGGTGGAGTGGTAAAGGAACGAAGCCTTACCTTAGAACCCGCTTCATCGATTAAGTCAATCGCTTTATCCGGCAGGAAGCGGTCTGAGATATAACGGTCCGAAAGTTTCACAGCCGCTTGAATTGCTTCATCTGTAATTGAAACACGGTGATGTGCCTCATAACGGTCGCGCAGCCCTTCTAAAATCTGAATTGATTCTTCAAGTGTTGGTTCATCTACACGAATTGGCTGGAAGCGTCGTTCTAATGCAGCATCTTTTTCGATATATTTACGATACTCATCAAGAGTTGTTGCTCCAATACATTGGAGTTCACCGCGCGCAAGAGATGGCTTTAAGATATTAGATGCATCAATCGCCCCTTCCGCACCTCCAGCACCAATTAAGGTATGCAGCTCATCAATGAAAAGAATAATATTCCCGGCTTGGCGAATTTCATCCATGACCTTTTTTAAACGGTCTTCAAATTCTCCTCGATATTTCGTCCCAGCTACCACTGTTCCCATATCGAGAGTCATCACCCGTTTATCACGAAGGATTTCAGGCACTTCGTTATTTACAATTTGCTGGGCAAGACCTTCTGCAATCGCAGTTTTACCGACGCCCGGCTCCCCAATTAATACAGGGTTGTTTTTTGTCCGACGGCTTAATACTTCAATGACACGTTGAATTTCTTTGCCGCGTCCAATTACCGGGTCTAGACTGCCCTCACGTGCGATCGAAGTTAGATCCCGTGCAAGGCTGTCAAGTGTTGGGGTGTTCGCACTGGCAGATGCACCGCCTTGATGCCCGCCTGACTCATTGCTTCCTAGAAGTTGAAGGACTTGCTGTCTTGCCTTATTTAAGCTTACACCAAGATTATTAAGGACTCGTGCGGCGACCCCTTCCCCTTCACGGATTAAGCCAAGGAGAATATGTTCAGTGCCTACATAGGAATGTCCTAACTTGCGTGCCTCATCCATCGATAGTTCGATGACCTTTTTAGCCCGTGGAGTATAGTGAATCGTTTGAGAAGCTTCCTGTCCTTTGCCAATTAAGTTTTCTACTTCTTTTTGGATTTTTTCAGAACCTAAGCCTAGCCCATAAAGAGCTTTTGCTGCAATCCCTTCTCCTTCACGAGTTAATCCTAATAAAATGTGCTCTGTTCCAATATTGTTATGTCCAAGACGAATCGCTTCCTCTTGTGCTAATGCTAGAACTTTCTGCGCTCTTTCAGTAAAACGGCCGAACATCATATTCTCTTCCTCCTCACCTATTTTTCTTGCTCCATTTTTATTCGTTCCCTAATTAATGCTGCCCGACGGATATCTCTTTCATGTGGTCTTAATGAACCCCCAGCATATTGCTGCAGGAAACCTGGCTGGGTCAGGATCATTAATTCATTTAATATCGTCTTAGGCATATTTTCAATATAACCCATATCTATTCCAAGCCGAACATCGGATAAGCATCTTGCTGCTTCTTTTGATTCAATAATTCGGCTATTAGATAACACACCCATTGAACGGAACACCCTGTCTTCTAATTGTATGTTTGAAGTTTTCCGTAATGCTTCACGTGCTGACCTTTCTTGTGAAATTAACTGGCTGACAACTCCCTTGAGATCCCGGCAAATGTCCTCTTCCGATTTTCCAAGGGTAATTTGATTAGAAATTTGAAATATATTACCTAAAGCTTCGCTGCCTTCCCCATAAATTCCTCTAACAACTAGACCTAATTGATTGATTGCGGGAATAATTCGATTAATTTGCTGTGTTAAGATTAATCCTGGCAGATGCATCATAACCGAAGCACGAAGACCGGTACCCACATTTGTAGGACAACTGGTTAAATAACCATGCTTCTCATCAAATGCATATTGAATATTACTTTCAAGCCAATCATCAATTTCATTAGCAGCATCTAAGGCTTCAGATAATTGCAACCCAGGAAACAAGCATTGAATACGAATATGATCCTCTTCATTAATCATAATACTAACTTCTTCATTTTCGGTTAATAAAACAGCACCATGTGGTGAATCCTCTGCTAGGTTTGGACTGATTAAATGTTTTTCTACCAAAACTCTTTTCTGCAGGGGCTGGAGTTCATTAATTTTCAACAATTCCATTTGGCCAAACTTTTGAATGTCTGACTGTTTTAATATTTCCTCCATTTTTTCAATAATCATCTTTGCTTCTTCGTGTGAAAAAAGTGTTGGAAATTTATATGCATCAAAGTTACGAGCCAAACGAATACGGGAACTGAGGACGATATCTGAATCAGGTCCTTCCTCACTCATCCAGGAGCTGACAGCTTGATTTAAAAACCGTTCAAGCGACATGTTATTCCCCTCCCTCTTGGCTGTCTGCTAGTTTTCTCTCTAACTGACGTATTTCATCACGAATCTCAGCTGCCTTCTCAAATTCCTCATTGGCAATGGATTCTTTTAGAGTGCCTTTTAATTCATCTATTTGCTTACGGAGATGGATACCGCCGCCAATTCTCTTTGGTATTTTCCCATTATGTGTCCAGTTCCCACTATGAAGTCGACGTAATACGGGTTTCAATTGTTCTTTAAATACTTCATAACAATGAGAACATCCAAAGCGGCCCACTTTTAAAAACTGTGGAAATGTCATTGAACAAGAATCACATTGCAGAATTTCCTCTTGATGAAATGGGCTTTGACTGGGTTTTTGAAAAGCAGGGTCTATATTTAATAATCCTGCTAATAAATTATTAAAAGCGAATCCAGATTCCCCATTAAAAATAAACATTTCTCCCTTTTCCTGCGCACATTTTTCACACAGATTGACTTCCGTCTTTTCCCCATTAATAATTTTCGTAAAGTGAAGGGCTGCAGGTCTTTGGTTGCATTCCTGGCAAATCATACTTTCACCTCTCAAGCGAAAAAATTTATTTATATTTTAAAGATGTAAGCATTGCTTTTAGCATTCTCGCTCTTAATTCGTCTCGGTATGGAAGATCAATATAAAGAACGGATCGGTCAATTACACTGAGCATAATTTTCGCTTCCCGCTGCGAGACAATTTCTTCTTGAACGAGTCTGAATATAACATCTTCGGCACTGGTTTGACTAATCCTGCTTTGAATAAGTGCGAGTGATTGTTCAATTAAATGAGCAAGATCATGAGACTGGACCTTCATGATCCGTATATACCCACCGCCGCCCCGTTTACTTTCTACGATGTATCCTCTTTCAATCGTAAAACGGGTATTGATTACATAATTAATTTGAGATGGAACACATTGAAATTTGTCTGCGATTTCACTTCGTTTGATTTCAACTAGGTCTCTTTCACTTAATTCCAATACTTGTTTGAGATATTTTTCAATAATATCAGAGATGTTTCTCATCTTCCCACCCCCATTCTCTGACTTTGACTATATTTGACTAAATTATACTGAATTTTTTATGTAGATGCAACGATTCACTACTAATGATTTTCTCCAAATCTCGCCAATGTGAAACCTAGGTTTGATTAAAAAGTATCTTCTTAATTTGTTTGGAACACAAAAAAGGACAACCTTTTCAGGTTGTCCTTGGTGCCTGGCAACGTCCTACTCTCACAGGGACGCGTGTCCCAACTACCATCGGCGCTGAGAAGCTTAACTTCCGTGTTCGGTATGGGAACGGGTGTGACCTTCTCGCCATTGCTGCCAGACTATTTGGTTGAGGTATCATTCCCTCAAAACTAGATAATGCAGAAGAAGTTTGTAAACTTGAGTTCACCTATATAATTGTCTAGCTCCAGCGTCCAGCAACTAGTGTCCTTCGGTCTTTTCCCTACGATAAGTCAACATCGAATCGCTATCGCTCTTCGTGTTTCCTTTATCTCAGTCAAAGCCCTCCAGGCCATACGTTGCTAAGCGGACGCTTCCGCTTTTCTATTTGGTTAAGTCCTCGAACGATTAGTATCAGTCAGCTCCACATGTTACCACGCTTCCACCTCTGACCTATCAACCTGATCATCTTTCAGGGTTCTTACTAGCTTGCGCTATGGGAAATCTCATCTTGA
>NZ_JAMAUV010000018.1:0-73643 GCF_023714155.1 Neobacillus sp. MER 74 | reverse complement strand
GCCCTTGTTAAAGGAACCTCAAACCATTGGTGTGTTTGTCAAGAGCGATTGCGGGTACCTCCACTACAAAAAAGAGAGAAGAAAAAAACTTCAGGTCACTTTTTCATAGAAGTTTTGACACTACCTGCTCTTTGTAGAAGTTCTAAATATTTCACTTCTCTTATGTATGAAACTAGCTCATAAAAAATGCACTGTTTGATTCAATATGGGCCATTTTGTGTGCTAGTCTCCCTGATCACAGCTTAAATCCCTCCTTTTAGCCCCCTACACCTTTAGCTTAATCAGGATTTTAAGCCAAATATTAGGAATGTCCTAATAAAATAGGCTTTTGAATCAGTAGCAATACCCAGCTAAAGGTCATATTTTGGTGAAGAGAGTACTTGAACTTTAATGTACTAACACAAATTATTTTTATTAAATAGATGGAGGTATGAAAATGAATCCCTTACAAAATGAACTCCAAATGTTGAATGTTGGCGACTTTCAAGCGAGCCAGGCGGTTCCTTTTGATCCAAACCAATACTATCTTGATCAGTCTCGAATTGGTGGTATTGGAGGTATTGGAGGTATTGGTGGCATTGGTGGTATTTTCCGCTGTTTTAGTTGTTTTAGTTGCTCTAGCTGTTTTAACTGTTTTAACTGCTTTAACTGCTCTAGTTGTTTCCGGTGCTCTAGTTGCTTTAATTGTTCACATTGCTCTAATTGTGGAGGCGGACATCGCTGCGGCGGCGGAGGTCGTTGCCACGGTTAATTGGAACCTTTTTCTAATGAAACACTGGCATTTTATTGAGGAGAGCTTTACAGAGGCTCTTCTCTATTAGTTTAGACATATGGGACAAATTGCGTTACATAGAATTATAGTAAAGTCATGATCCTGATTGGAGAAAAGTTAAGCTAAGGAGGAGCGAAATGACAAGTTTGAACCCTTCTATGCGTTTGAAAGTGAAAAGGGACACGTTTTTTCTTCCCGATTCAAACAGGGGTGTGTATTTTCGAAATAATATAAGCTCATTTCGTATGAAAGGCAGTACGATCGAGCAGTGGGTGGAAAAGCTGATCCCCATGTTCAACGGGGAGTATACCTTGGGTAATTTAACAGAAGGATTACCTGGTCCATACCGTGATCGGGTGTACGAAATTGCAGAAGTGCTGTATCGAAATGGGTTTGTCCGCGATGTAAGTCAAGACCATCCGCATCAATTGGAGGATCAGGTTCTTAAAAAGCATGCTTCACAAATAGAATTTGTGGATAGTTTTGTAAATTCGGGGGCGTACCGTTTTCAAACCTATCGACAGGCCAAAGTGTTGGCTGTTGGTTCTGGACCTTTTTTTGTTGCGTTAGTTTCTTCGTTGATTGATTCTGGATTGCCCAAGTTCAAACTGCTAATCACCGACACGGTACCGACTAATAGACGGCGGTTGTTGGAAATAGTGGCACATGCCAGTAAATCAGACCCCGAGGTGGAGGTAGAAGAGGTAAAATTAAGGGAAGATAGGGTTAGCTCTTGGCGGGAAAGTATGCAGCCATTTGATTCGATTTTGTATGTGTCGCAGGAGGGGAATCTAGAGGAACTGCGACTTATTCATACGGTTTGCAGGGAAGAAAAGAAGATGTTTCTTCCTGCTATTTGCATACAACAGACGGGTATTGCAGGTCCGTTAGTAATACCGGACTCAGAGGCATGCTGGGAGTCTGCTTGGCATCGCTTGCACAAATCTATGCTATTTAAAGAACAACAATTATCTGCCTATTCTTCGGCAGCCGGAGCCATGTTGGCCAATGTGATTGTATTTGAATTGTTTAAAGAGGTAACAGGAGTCACCGAGCCAGAACAGAAGAATCAATTCTTCCTGCTAGATCTGGATACGTTAGAAGGAAACTGGCATTCGTTTTTGCCTCATCCCTTGGTGACCGGACGAATATCGACTATTTGGGTTGAAGATTACGATAGACGACGTGAACAGGAAGTAGTCACTGGTGAGTCCAGTAAATTGCTTCTATACTTCTACCAGTTGACATCAAAAGAGACGGGGATTTTCCATCGCTGGGGGGAGGAAGAATTAGTACAGCTGCCCTTAGCACAGTGTCGTGTTCAGGCAGTTGACCCGTTGTCTGTGGGACCTGCTGAGCTGTTAAGTGATAAGGTCTGTTCAGGTCTGACACATGAAGAGGCACGAAGGGAAGCTGGTCTTGCTGGAATTGAAGCATATGTTTCACGAATAATCAATTCACGCATAACAAATCTATATTTTGATCAGATAGTAGAGGGTAAAATGGTAGATTTAGAGGAATTTATAGGAGTTGGTGCAGGGGAAACGTATGCGGAAGGTGTTTGCCGTGGGTTACAAAAGTGTTTGGTCAAAGAATTGAACATTCAACAGCGTAATCAGAAGTTATCTATCTCGCAGGTACAGTTGAGTGCTGTAGAAGATGAACGATGCCGGTTTTATTTGCAGGCACTATCTACGAATCAAAGAGAACCACTTATCGGGTTAGGGGAGGAAGTGTCCGGTTTCCCCGTAGTATATGTCCGTACGAGAGAAGGATGGTTTCGCAGCGTAGATTTGAATCTCACAATGGCGTTACGAAATGCGTTACAGCAAGCAATTAGCAAAGTACAAAACCCGGAAGGCAGCTTATCGGAGGAAGCGTTGGATGGATCGTCCTTGCATCTGGAAGAGAAGGTGTCGCAAAGTCTTGTAATCCCTGCCTGTGAAGAGAGGTTTCAATTGGAGAACTTGCAGTCCGCTTTGGATGTCTTGAAACGAAATCATAAGCAGCTTTCGGTGTTTGAACAAGAAATTGAACCATTTTTAAAAGAAGCTTTGGCTGGGGTGTTCGGTGTGTTGCTTAGAGAGGAGGAAATTAGGTGAGCGCTCCTGTTGTTTTGGTTATAGGAGAAGGAGTGGTGGCAGACAGTGTGTGCGAAGAACTTTTCTCCCATTACCATGTAGTTCGCCAAACCGAATTCGAGGCGGTTGTACCGAAACAAACTGATTTGGCTCTCGTTCTCCACGATGTGTGGAATCCTTCTGTTCATCAAAAGGCAGAAAAGATGTTTCGACGAAAAGGCACTCCCTGGCTGCGTGGCTTCGTTTCATTTGGAGAGGGAGTAGTGGGGCCGCTAGTTCGACAAGGATCATCGGGATGTTCACAGTGTGCAGACTTGAGACGCCTTATGGCTGGCAGCGACCGTACAGAAGTGTGGGGGATACAGCAGAGACTGAAGGAGTACAGAGGTGTTCAGCCTGAAGGGTGGGCATCATACACAGGACTCCGACAGCTGGCACACCAATTCAGTGCAGAGGTACAGCGGATTTTGCAGGGTGATCATCCTCTTACGGAAGGCCAGATATGTTTAATCAATTTGAAAACATTAAAGAGTTCATGGCATTCCTTTCTTCCTGACCCATTGTGTCCAGTTTGCAGCCAATTACCCGACGATGCGGAAAACATGGCACGAATCTCATTGCAGCCAAGTCCGAAGGTCAGTCCCGATAGCTACCGTTGCCGTTCGTTGGAAGATCTAAGTAAAGTGTTAGGAACAGATTATCTAGATCAACGGACGGGCCTTTTGAATGCTAAGATGGTTGACTTGGTGCGGCCATTTGCAGATGTCAGTGTTAATCTGCCTTTGTTTGAGGGGGATGAAGGAACAGCAGGCCGGACAAATTCATATGAAGTAAGCGAGCTGACGGCCATTTTAGAAGGACTGGAGCGGTACTGCGGTCTAGAGCCACGCGGGAAACGTACAGTCGTTTTTGATAGTTTCCGCAATTTGAAGAATAAGGCACTTAATCCGATAAAAGTAGGTGTGCACGCAAAGGAACAATATGAGCTCCATGGCTTTCCTTTTCAACCGTTTAATCCTGATAGACCAATGAATTGGGTATGGGGGTATTCGTTTTTGGAAGAGCGACCAATCCTTGTGCCTGAGCTGCTTGCCTATTATAGCTTGGGCTCTGGGCAGCGTGGATTTGTCTATGAAACTTCCAATGGCTGCGCGTTAGGAGGAAGTTTGGAGGAGTCCATTTTTTACGGAATTATGGAAGTGGTGGAACGTGATTCATTTCTGATGACTTGGTACGCGAAGCTGAACTTGCCGCGTCTTGACCCATCCTCTGCTGATGACCAAGAATTGAAGTTAATGATTGAACGAATTCGGGTGGTCGCAGGATATGATTTGTATTTGTACAACTCGACGATGGAGCACGGAATTCCGAGTATTTGTGCGATTGCAAAAAACAGGAAAGAAAAGGGATTGAATCTTATTTGTGCTGCTGGCGCACATCTCGACCCCGTACGTGCGGTTAAAAGTGCGGTTCATGAATTGGCTGGCATGATGCTAACCCTGGATGAGAAATTGGAGTCGAACCAAGAAAAGTATAGCCGAATGCTGCAAGATTCATCTATGGTACAGAATATGGAGGATCATGGCATGCTGTACGGTTTGCCGCAAGCAGAGGAGCGTCTGGATTTTTTACTTTCAGATACTCGTCCATTGCGAACATTTGCAGAGGAATTCAAGTGGAAGTCGGGGCATTCAGATCTTACTGACGATCTTCAGGACATTCTTCAAGTTTTTCGTCAATTAAATCTTGATGTGATTGTAGTAGACCAGACGGCACCAGAATTGAAGCGAAATGGGCTTTTTTGCGTGAAGGTTCTAATTCCGGGAATGCTGCCGATGACATTCGGACAACATCTTATTCGCATAACTGGGCTAGAGCGGGTGCTCCGTGTACCGATGGAACTCGGATATTCAAAACAACCGTTGACACTTGAACAACTAAACCCATATCCGCATCCGTTTCCATAAGCGGCGGCTAGGAGGCAATAAGGATGAGTCTAGAGGAGTTTTTGCTCAATCTACATTTTGACATTGATAAAGCAAGCGTACCTAATTGGGAGGTGGATTGGGAAGATGCGCCACTTCCTTATAAACTTTATCGTGGCTTGCCAGAAGTACCATTTTCTCTAGAGGTACCGCTGTCACTCGAGAGACAAGAATCACCCGCCAAGCCTAATCTTAGTAAAATTGGTCATTTTCTCTGGTATGTATATGGACTGAATCAAGTTAGTCAGTCAGTCTTTCCCATGGATGCCACAGCTAAAACAGCGAAACTAGTACAGTCGTATCGACGGTTTGTTCCTTCCGGCGGGGCATTATATCCCAATGAATTGTATGTATATCTTAAGATAGAGGATTTGCCTGTTGGGATGTATCATTATGATGTGGCACATCACCGCTTATTATTGTTACGAGAAGGAAATTTTGATTCATATATAGACCGCGCTCTTGGTAATCGATGTGAGATATCTGCCTGCTTTGGGACTGTATTTGTGTCGACTATGTTTTGGAAAAATTACTTTAAATACAATAACTTTTCTTACCGGCTGCAAGGGCTGGATGCCGGCGTGTTGATAGGACAGCTCCTGGAGGTAGCGAAACGTTTTGGCTTTGCAACGGGGGTTTATTTCCAGTTTCTTGATCGGGCCATTAATCATCTTGTTGGGCTTTTCGAACAAGAGGAGAGTGTTTATGCAGTTATTCCGCTTTCCGTAGAACCAACCCGCTGGTCTACTAACGGGAGTAAAATTGACGTCACTGCGGCCCAATTGTGTCAAGAGTTAACAGCGATTCAGCCTTATCATTATGTCCGGTCAAAGAGAATTAAAGAGTATCCGATCGTAACAAAGATGAATGAAGCGTCCATGCTGGATTCAACGCAAGCGTTTCGACTGTTTGAGGAAAAAGAAAGTATAGATTCGGACGATGAAGCGGAAACTCTGCCTCACATGAATCGGTTATCTTATGATCTGCGGTCGGTTTGTCTCGAGCGATTTTCACCAGATATGGATTTTGTCTTGGGAAGGGTAAGTAAACTTCAACTAACCACACTATTGCAGGAATCGACCGCGTCCTTCTCGTATCGGAATGATTTGGATGGAGCAGATTGGAAGAACGAGCCTCGTGTTTCCTTGTATGGATGTTTATATAACGTTGAAGGTATTCCAAATGGAGCCTATTATTATGACAGACTTGCTCATGCGTTACGACAAGTACATCTGGGAGATTTTCGACTCCAGTTGCAATCTAGAATGTCGCTAGATAACGTAAATTTGCTACAAGTACCGCTCTGTCTTCATGTGGCAGGGGACAGGGAATCATTTAGAAAGGCACTGGGATACAGAGGATACCGCATTCAACAAATGGAAGCTGGTATGCTCGTGCAACGATTACTGTTAACGGCGTCAGCCCTCGGAATGGGAGGGCATCCACTCCTCGGGTTTGATGCAAACTTGAGTGATCAGATTTACAAAATGGAACCACAGGGAATAACCAGTCTCATCCAAATTCCAATTGGTCCATATCGACAACGTCCATGGTTAAAAGGAAGCTTGCATAGTTAGGATTAATAGGTTCAATTTGTCCCATACAAAAATACCTGATCACAAAGAATAGAAAAGAGTCTCCCCATTCAAAAGGAGACTCTTATTTTTCGAAAAAGAATTATATAAGGGAGTAAAGGAATCAGAATGATTCCTCTGCAAACTGTAATACCTTTGACTCGGATTCAGGTCTGGCACAGGTGCTTTCCATGATATAATGTGTTCCCTTTTCCGATGATTCAAGCAGTCCGTGCATCGCTTCTAAAACATGGTACGCTAATTCGCCGTTTGCTCGATAATTACCGCCTTCAAGGATCGCTTTTGCAATATCAGAGACACCAAGCCCTCTGCTGTTTTGGGCAAATCCATAAGACAGCGGGACCTCCGAAAATTCTTTTTCGTCACTTTTTCTTATACGAACAGGGCCCCCAAACGTATTTGGATCAGGAACAAGAATCGTACCTTGACTTCCATAGATTTCGATAGGCGGCAGGGATGTTCCTCCAAAGGCATCAAAGCTTGTTGTTATCGTTCCGATGACACCTGAGGCAAAATCCATTACACCTGATAGATGTGTAGGGGTAGAGACGACAATCTTCGTTCCTTCTTTAGGTTTACTCCTAACCGTTCGTTCTGGATAACTAATACGAGCAGAACCGGAAATTCGTTTGATTGGACCTAATAGAGCGACTAAAGCTGTTAAATAATAGGGTCCCATATCAAACATTGGTCCACCGCCGATATCGTAGTAGAAGGCAGGATCAGGATGCCAATGTTCATGTCCGCTGCAAATCATGAAGGCCGAAGCACCAACAGGGACACCAATTTCACCTTGTTCAATTAAATGAATCGCTGTTTGAATACCAGCACCTAAGAAAGTGTCTGGTGCACTTCCGACAAGTAGGTTTTTCCTTTTAGCTGCTTCTAACATTTGTTTACCTTCTTCGCAAGTGATCGCAAGTGGTTTTTCTGAATAGACATGCTTTCCTGCTTCAAGGGCTTGGAGGGAAACAGACGCATGCGCTTTTGGTATTGTTAAATTAATGACGAGTTCAATCCCTGGATCAGAAAGCAGCTCTTCGACGGAACATGCTTTTGGAATACCAAATTTTCCAGCTTGAGCTTGGGCACATTTTTCATCTAGGTCTGCACAGGCAACAAGTTCAAGGTGCGGGAACTTCGGACAATTTTCCATATAAATAGAACTAATATTTCCGCATCCAATGATACCGATTTTAAGCTTTTTCACGATTAGGTCCTCCATTTTAATCATTTTGGTCTCCGAAAGTTCAAGTGGCTGCTTATTACTGGCTGTCGCCCATTCCTGTGTACATCCCTGCATTACCATAAATTGAGGTTGGACCTAATTCTTCCGATCGTTTCTTTCCTTTAGCAGCCCACAGAAATCCTCGCCGCATAATAAGGGAAACCTCTGGCATGGCGATAATGTTCGCTTGGTGGCCTAATGAACTATAGAATACATTTCCTTGGCCCCAGTGTTTTGTCCAAACCACAGGCATTTCAACTGGTTTATTGGCAGCATGAGGACCATTAACAATAGGGAAGCGAGTAGTAGCTAACACTTCCACAGCAGGATCATAATGAAGGTAATATTGCTCGCTGACAACTTTAAAATCAGCCATCCCCTCAAAGAGCGGACTGGTCGAATGTTTGATATTTACCATGTATTCCACACCGTCATTTCCAGGATGAGCGACCCAATTTCCGCCGGTCATAAATTGCCAGTCTACATTATTACGGAAAGAATCACACATCCCTCCGTGGCATCCCGCTAACCCCACACCTTGAATAACAGCTTCGGATATATTTTGAACAAACTTTTGTTCAATAGTACCCATCGTCCAGTGGGGGATGATTAAATCCAGGTTTTTTAGCTTTTCAGAATCTCCATAAGTCTCAAGTGTATTGGAAACCTCTACCTCAAAGTTTTCTTCCTCAAGGATGCCTTTAAAAATTTCTGCCACTTGCTCTGGTTGATGGCCATCCCATCCGCCCCATACAATCAATGCCTTTTTCTTCATGATGGAAGCACTCCCTTTCGATTTTTAGACGTCAGAAATACGGATCCATTGGCGTTTTTCGATTGACAAATCAACCGCTTCCAAAACTTCTTGACATTTGACGCCATCTCGGAAATTTGGAACCGGCTGCCGATCTTCACGGATAGCCTCCATTAACTCAACCATTTCATGAATAAACGTATGTTCATAACCAATCGTATGACCTGGAGGCCACCAGTTCTGCGCATAAGCGTGGGAAGGGTCTGTCGCTAATACCCGGCGGAAGCCTTGAACATCATCTCTATCATCCGTGAAATAGACCTGAAGCTCATTCATGCGTTCAAAGTCGAAGATGACACTGCCTTTACTGCCGTTAATTTCAAAGGAATTCTTGCAGCGATGTCCAGTGGCAAATCGTGTAGCTTCAAAGCTTCCTAAAGCACCGTTTGCGAACCGTGCTAGGAATAGAGTTGCATCATCAACTGTGACCGCGCCTTTTTCAGCACTCTCGCTTCCCTTCGCAGATAAGCCAGTCATCTGAGCAGGAAGTGGTCTTTCCTTGATAAACGTATCATTCATTCCAATGACCTCGTTCATATCACCAATGAGGTAGTGTGCCAGGTCGATCAGATGGGCTCCAAGATCTCCATGAGAACCTGAACCGGCGATATCTTTCTGAAGTCTCCAGGCGAGCGGGAAGTTGGGGTCAACCAGCCAATCTTGCAAAAACCAAGCGCGGAAATGATAGATTTCTCCTAACTTCCCTTCGTCAAGAAGCTTTTTAGCCAGCATGACAGCAGGGGCAAAGCGGTAATTAAAGCCAACCATATGTTTAACCCCAGCGGCCTCAACGACTTCAAGCATTTCTCTAGAATCCTTAAGTGTAAGCGCTAACGGTTTTTCACAAAAAACATGTTTGCCTGCTTGGGCAGCAGCAATCGTTATTTCTTTATGTACATCACTTGGTGCATTGATATCGATTAAATTGATATCATCTCTTTGTAAAAGACTTTTCCAATCAGTTGTATATTCCTCCCAACCGAATTGCTTTGCTGCTACAGCAACAGCCTGTTGGTCACGACCACAAATCACTTTCATTTCAGGATGAGTCGTATTTGGAAAGAAAAGGGGAAGATCCCGGTATGCATGACTGTGGGCCTTACCCATAAATTTGTAACCGACCATTCCGATTTTAATTGTTTCCATAGTTAATCTCCCTTCTTATGTAAGCAGTTGTGAAGAGGCCCGTTCAATATAGGTAACCGCGTTCATTCTCTCTATTTTTCAAACAATTGTCAATATTAAAATTATTAAATTTTCTACTTTGAGTTTATTTTTCATGGTCAATTTTTTAGTCACTTATTATTCAATAGGAACTCTGAATAATATGAATGGGTTGTAAATATAATTGATTGGATAGATTGACGAAAAATTAAGTGATCCTTCGAATGGATAAATTCATTTATGAATCCTTCACATGACTCTTTTTCATATTCACCAGAGTGTTTCAAAAATGAATGAATTGGATGGGGGATGTTTATGGTGACCATTGATATAGAGCCGTATTTGCATGTTCGTTTTGCCAACAATCCAGTATATGCACCAACTGGACACAAGCTTAGTTTCATTGCGGATTATACTGGTTTGCCGCAAGTGTGGGAATTGAATCTAGGGGAAGGGAGTGATGGATGGCCTGTCCAAACTTCCTTTACAAAAGAAAGAATCACTTTTATCAGCTATCTAAATGGAAAATCAAATTTGATTATTGGAATGGATGTTGGCGGAAATGAAAATCAGCAATTGTACTTACTTAAGGAAGAAGGAAAACTAATTGAACTGACAAACTCACCAGACCATATCCACCGTTTTGGCGGAAGCTCTCCCGATGGAAAATGGATTGCCTGGTCGAGTAACCGCCGGAATCCAGCTTTTTTTGATATCTATCTTCAAAATTTGGAATCGAAGGATATTCGTCTTTTGAATGCTGGAAATGGGGTATTTTCAGCAGTGAAATGGTCTCCGGACGGTCATTCCATTTTGATTCAGAAGCTAAATTCCCCTTTAGATAATGATTTAGGTATCATCGACCTTTCAACGGGGGATATCAATTGGTTAACAGAACATACAGGGGAAGCTAGTTTTAGAGACGCCCATTTTAATAAGGATGGGGACCATCTGTATGTATTATCGAATAAAGACAAAAAATTCTATGGGCTGGCTCTTATCAATTTAAAAACCAAACAACTCGAATGGCTAGAGCAGGGAATGTGGGATTTTGAGGATTTGACTATGAATAAGGATAAAAATTTGTTAGCTTATTCGATAAATGAGGGAGGAACTTCCAGAGGGGTACTTTTAGACATAAACCGAAGTTACCTGTATACGTGGAAAACTCCAATCGGAGTCATTACAAATCTGAAATTTTCCCCTGATAGCCAAAAACTTGCCTATGTGTTTAAGGGAGCGGCAAATCCCTCAGATATATGGGAACTTGACTTAAAGACTATTCAGGCGGAGAGGCTTACATATGTTTCCCGTTCACCTGTACTGGAACATAAATTAGTGGAGCCGGAACTTATCTCTTTTCGCTCTTTTGATAACCTCGAAGTTCCTGCCTTTTTTTCTAGGCCGAAAGATTCCACAGAAAAGCCCCCAGTTGTTATTTATATCCATGGCGGGCCGGAGAGTCAAGCTCGTGCAGTATACAATCCTATTCAGCAGTATTTACTAAACCAGGGTTATGCCGTGTGTACACCAAACATTCGGGGAAGTACAGGTTATGGAAAAAGGTATACACATTTGGATGATGTTCGAAAAAGAATGGACGCTGTTAAGGATCTCCTTTTTTTAGTGGAATGGCTAAGGGTACATGGGAATATAGATTCTAAAAAAATCGCAATCATGGGTGGAAGCTATGGCGGGTTTATGGTGCTTGCTGCCATCAGTCACTATCCACATCTTTGGGCAGCTGCTATTGATATTGTGGGGATGTCCAGCCTAAGAACGTTCCTTCAAACAACCAGTCCATGGCGAAAGAAGCATAGGGAGAGTGAATATGGAACAATAGAAAGCGACGGAGAATTTTTTGATCAGATTGATCCATTGAATTTTTCAGATCGAATTACCACTCCATTATTAGTTATTCACGGGAAAGGCGATCCGCGAGTCCATATAAAAGAATCTGAGCAAATAGTTGATAAACTTAAGAAACGAAATCACGCTGTTGACTTTATTCGCTTCGAAGACGAAGGGCATACCATCATAAAACAAAAAAATAAGATTACTGCCTATAAGGAAATGGTAAGGTTTCTTGATCGTTATATTGGTAATGGATCCTAACTATAAGAAATAAATGGCCAAACTGCGTTAGATCAGTACTGAAAATTCGGCAAACAACTAGTTAAAATGGAAGTGAAATAGGTGAGAGACAAAACGGCTCCCGTAATTCGGGGGCCGTTTTGTATTTACAGGGCTGTTTAGTAAACAATTTCCAAAAAGTATCTGATTTTAATCTTCGATATTGTGGGTATAACAAAGTTAATTGGCTTTTTAAAGGAGGCAAAAAAATGAAATGGAAAGGAAGACGGCAAAGTTCAAACGTTGAGGATCGAAGAGGAATGGGAATGGGTGGCAAGACTGTGATAGGAGGCGGGATCGGCAGTATAATAATCGTTCTTCTCTTTACACTGCTTGGAGGGAATCCAGGAGATCTTTTAGGCAGCAATCAAGCTTCTGATACGGGTTCACAAGCTCCTGCACCTTATCAAGAGTCTGCTGGGGAGAAGGAATTAGCGGACTTTGTTTCTGTCGTTCTTGCTGATACAGAGGATGTGTGGTCAGATGAATTCAAGAAGAAAGGGCTGCAATACGAGAATCCTAAGCTTGTTTTGTATACCGGCAGTGTCCAGTCTGCCTGTGGATCAGCTAGTTCAGCGGTAGGACCATTTTATTGTCCTGGCGACCACAAACTGTACATTGACTTAAGTTTTTATCAGGAACTGAAACAAAAATTCCAGGCGCCTGGGGACTTTGCGATGGCGTACGTCATTGCCCATGAAGTAGGCCACCATGTCCAGACCCTCTTGCATTCAGGAGATCAAGCTTCACAGGCACGGAAGCGTTCTAATGAGTACTCGGTTCGATTTGAATTGCAAGCTGATTACTTGGCGGGGGTATGGGCACACTACGCGCAAGGGAAAGGCTACTTAGAAAAAGGCGACCTTGAAGAGGCAGTGAATGCAGCAAGTGCTGTGGGTGATGATAATATCCAGAAAAAATCGCAGGGCTATGTGGTGCCGGAAAGCTTTACACACGGAACTTCTGAGCAAAGAAAACGCTGGTTCACTAAAGGCTTCAAAAATGGAACCATCGAGGGTGGAGATACCTTTAATGCAGCAAACCTTTAAATAGCGTCAACCGTGTGTTCCATTTTTTATAAGCAAAAAAGCCGTCATTCAACGGCTTTTTAAACTTTATTTTGCAAAAACATGATCACCGATCGTTTTTACAACTGTACGCGTACGAATCCATTGATCTTCTGCAATTTCTGGGTTATAGAAATAGACGGAATTATTTAATCGGTTTTTTCTTGTTAATGCTTTTTCTACGGCTCGTTTCGATTCATCTGAGGCTGGCTTATTAATTTCACCATTTTGAACTGGTGAAAAGGCATAGGTACCCCCGACGACTTGATTAATGACACCTGTAACTGTATCTGGGAAATCAGGAGAATCAACTCGGTTTAAAACGACAGTCGCAACGGCTACTTTTCCTTCAAAGGATTCACCTTTTGCTTCAGCATTTACTAATCGGGCAAATAAGTCTTTCTCTTTATTAGAAAGGGTAACGGCTGGCTTCTCTTTTTCTTTTTTTGGCGTTTTTTTATCAGGTTTGGATGCCTTTTTTCCTGCTGCTTTTGGGTGAATAGGATTTTCCAATTTTTTCTCTAGATCCACCCAATTTTCATTACGATTATTCTCTTGTTCTATATTAATTGTATTTAATCCATTTTCTTTACCAAGTTCATAGGGGTTAACCTCTTTTACAAGTGGAGATTGTGTAATTGCCTCTGCCGTATTATGTTGTAGCGTTATAATTGCAAATGTAGCTACACAAGCTACAATTAACTTCTTCATGGAATTGTTTTTCATGTTGCTACCTCCTGTAAATTCGTATGTACATACTTTAGCATGTGCTAGTACACGAATTACAGAACACCTCTGTTACATTTCATTATAGTTTGTTGAACAACATTACAGGTAAAATTGATTTATGACAAATTTCCTGTATTAATGACATATTCAAGCCAATTTTACGAAATAGAGGAATATTTTACTGAGGGTTTGTTGAAATAATAACGGAAAAGAAATAATAATTTGATTTATATGAATATTCTTTCATGTGGAAAGGGTAATCCAACTTAGTTATTCTAAAAGAATAATTAAGAAGGGTGGATACATAGTGTGGGCAAAAATCACGAAGGTGAAAAATTACAAAGAGGTTTAGACAATCGGCATATCCAATTAATCGCACTAGGAGGGGCCATTGGTGTAGGTTTATTCTACGGTTCAAGTGCTACGATTCAGATGGCTGGACCATCCATTTTAATCTCCTACTTAATTGGTGGTTTAGTTATTTTTACTATAATGAGAGCATTGGGCGAAATGGCTGTTGATGAGCCAGTGTCCGGTTCATTTAGTTCTTACGCGAATCGTTATTTAGGCCCATTTGCGGGTTACTTAACAGGTTGGACCTATTGGTTTATGTGGGTTGTCGTCGGAATGGCAGAAATTACAGTGGTCGGTGTGTATGTAAATTACTGGTTTCCGGATATTCCACAATGGGTGACTGCATTGGCTACACTAATGGTTATTACGATGATAAACCTAACTAGTGTAAAAGCTTTTGGAGAGTTTGAATTCTGGTTCGCGCTGATCAAAGTGGTGGCTATTATTGGAATGATTGTGGTTGGATTAGGAATGATCCTCCTAGGTATCGGTAACGGAGGCCAGCCAATCGGTTTTACTAATCTATGGGCACATGGTGGATTTATGCCAAATGGAATGAATGGTATTTTAATGTCATTGGTTCTAGTTATGTTTTCATTTGGCGGGGTGGAACTGGTCGGTATAACGGCAGGGGAAGCGAAAAATCCTCGAAAATCAATTCCATCTGCCATCAACAATGTAGTTTGGAGGATTTTAATTTTTTATATTGCTGCATTAGGAATCATGATGAGTTTATATCCTTGGAATGAAGTGGGAACCAATGGCAGCCCATTTGTATTGATTTTTGATAAAGTTGGAATTCCTGGAGCAGCTCATATCATCAATTTTGTTGTGTTAACTGCAGCATTGTCTGCTTTTAATAGTGGCCTTTTCAGTACAGGCAGAATGCTTTACAATTTATCCCTTCAAAATAATGGCCCGAAATATTTTGGAAAGCTAAATAAGCATTCTACACCAAGACGTGGAATCCTGTTTTCATCTTTATTTTTACTGGTGGCCGTATTTTTAAATTATATTGTTCCGGAAAAAGTATTTATGTATATTTCTTCTGTAGCAACCGTTGCGGTTATAACGAGCTGGACCATTATATTGGTCACACAAATTAAGTACAGACAATCAAAAACAAAAGAAGAAGTAAAAAAACTAGCATTTAAAATGCCGTTATTTCCAGTTTCATCCTATCTAGCCCTTGCTTTCCTAGCAGTAGTCGTCGTTTTAATGGCCTTTATAGAAGAAATGCGAGTCGCATTAATAGTAGCACCAGTTTGGTTTATAGTCCTATATGTCGGTTACCGTTTTAAAAAGTAGTAGTGTCAGTAAAGGTGTCAGGCACCATGTGAATTTTTTTCACATGGTGCCTGACACCTTTTTTACTTTATCCACCTTTTTTACTATCTCTAAAACAAGACTATGGTCGCGGTTTGAAGTGGACAAGGTTTGAATAACATGTAAGTAATCCTGAAAATTGCCATATTTATTTCGTTTTAGTTGAGGAGGTCAAGAATGATCGAATTTAAGCAGGTAAATAAGTTTTATGGGGATTTTCATGTTTTAAAAGATATTAACCTCACAATCTATCAAGGTGAGGTTGTCGTCGTAATCGGGCCTTCCGGTTCAGGAAAAAGCACCTTGCTCCGGTGCATTAATCAACTCGAGACAATTTCGGCAGGGACACTCACTGTTAATGGAATATCCGTTGGAGAGAAAAAATCAGATATCAATCAATTAAGACGGAATATTGGCATGGTTTTTCAGCACTTTTATTTATATCCGCACAAAACGGTTCTGAAAAATATCACACTTGCTCCAATGAAAGTGCTGGGCAAATCCGAAGAAGAAGCGACAGATACCGCCAGACATTACCTTAATAAGGTAGGGATATTGGATAAGGCGAATGCGTATCCTTCTCAACTTTCCGGAGGTCAGCAGCAGCGAGTAGCTATCGCTCGCGGCCTCGCCATGAACCCGGAAATTATGCTTTTCGATGAACCCACCTCTGCACTGGACCCCGAAATGATTGGGGAAGTCCTCGATGTGATGAAAGCCCTCGCCAAGGAAGGCATGACGATGGTGGTGGTCACCCATGAAATGGGCTTTGCCAGGGAGGTGGCCGACCGAATCGTCTTTATGGATGAGGGGCGGATTTTGGAAGAAGCAGTTCCGGCTGAATTTTATGCAAACCCGCGTGAAGAACGGGCGCGTCTATTTCTCAGCCGTATCTTAAATCATTAATTGGAGGTAAGAGGAAAAATGTTTAAAACAAAAAATTTCATGAAAATGGCGTTAGTAACCACAATGGCTGCCTTGTATCTCGCCGGCTGCGGCGGGGACAAGGACTCTAAAGGGAGCAGCAAGGATGTCCTTGCTCAGATTAAAGAAGAGAAAAAGATTGTCTTTGGTGTTAAAAATGACACTCGTTTGTTTGGCTTAAAAAATCCATCAACTGGTGAGGTCGAAGGGTTTGATATTGATCTATCTAAAGCCCTCGCCGAAGAAATGTTTGGCAAAGATGTGAAGCCTGAGTACGTCGAAGTAACATCGAAAACTAGGGTCGGACTTCTGAATAATGGAAAGGTGGATGCGGTTGTTGCTACGATGACCATCACGGAGGAACGGAAGAAAGAAGTGGATTTCACCGATGTCTATTTTGATGCCGGACAATCCTTGCTGGTGAAAAAAGGAAGTAAGATCCATAGCATCAAAGACTTAAAGAAAGGAACCAAGGTGCTTGCGGTGAAAGGGTCGACCTCGACGATCAATATTCGTGAAAAAGCTCCTGAAACAACGGTCCTTGAATTCGAAAACTATGCGGAAGCTTTTACCGCCCTAAAGGCTGGTAAAGGGGATGCCCTGACAACGGATGATGCCATCCTTTATGGTATGGCCGAAGAAGATCCGTCATATGGGCTAGTTGGAGGAACGTTTACAGAGGAGCCATACGGAATCGCTGTGAAAAAAGGTAATAAAGCACTTGTCGATGAATTGAATAAAGCCTTGAAAAGTCTAAAAGATTCAGGCAAGTACGATGAAATTAAGAATAAATGGATTAAAAATTAAACCATATATACACAGTTTCTCTTCAGGATGGGTAGCAGCCTGCTTTCAAGAGTATGGTCCTCCTCATCCTGTTTTATGAGGAGGTGAACATTTGCTGGATTTCTCGATACTAACCGATAATCTTGATGCATTTTTACAAGGATTAAAAATAACGATTATCTCGAGCCTAATCGCCCTACTATCCAGTTTCATTGGGGGGACATTGATCGCTGTCCTGCGCATGGCTCCAGTCAAACCCCTTAACTGGCTGGGCACGGCCTATGTTGAATTTATCCGTAATATCCCTGTGCTGGTGATTATCTTTTTCACTTATTTGGCTGGAAACTTTGGAGGGATGACTGCTGGAACGATCGGTCTGACGATTTATACGGCTGCTTTCATTGCAGAAGCGATCCGTGCTGGAATTATGTCAGTCCCAAAAGGACAAATGGAAGCCGCCCGCTCGACAGGATTGAGTTATGGCCAGGCAATGAGACTGGTGGTTCTTCCTCAAGCTATTAAAATCGTCATCCCTTCACTTGGCAATCAATTTATCAATCTAGTGAAAAATTCATCCTTATTAGCCGTTGTCGCAGGAGGAGATTTAATGTATCAAGGGGATCTAATTTCGGCAAAGACATACGTCACCTTTGATACCTATATTCTTGTTGCTTTCTTTTATTTAATTTTAACAATCCCCTTAAGTCTTGGTGTAGGATTTTTAGAAAAACGCATGGCTCGAAGTCATTAAGGAGGTGCAGAGTTGGAATTTCTAGCACCGTTCGTTGAAGTATATACCCTGGACCATTTTAAATTTTTACTCGAGGGATTTGCGGTCACTCTAAAGGTTGCAGCCATTTCCATAGTGCTCAGCTTTGTGATTGGCGGTCTCATTGGGACGTTAAGATATGCGCGGATTCCCGTGGTTTCTAAATTATTGGCTCTAGTTGTCGAGACCATTCGGAACCTGCCGTTGCTGCTCATTATTTTCTTTACCTATTTCGCTTTGCCGGAAATTGGACTTGAAATGGAGATATCGACGGCAGCCATTGCTTCTTTGACTGTTTTTGAATCTGCGATGATATCAGAAATTATCCGAGGCGGCTTAAATTCGATTGAAAAAGGCCAGATTGAAGCAGGACGGGCATCTGGATTGACGTACATCCAGACATTACGGTACATCATCCTGCCGCAGGCGCTGAGAAGGATGGTTCCACCCATCGTAAGTCAATTTATTTCACTGCTCAAAGATACATCGTTAGCTGTCGTCATTGCCTTGCCGGATTTATTACACAACGGACAAATCATATACGCGCAAAAGGGCTCGTATGTGATACCTGTTTTTATCATCATGGCGCTCATGTACTTTATTGTGAATTACGCCTTGTCACTAGTCGCTAGAAAGTTAGAATTAAAGCAATCGTAAGCGATTCGGCTCAGTAATGGGGCCGGATTTTTATTATTTAAAAATAATACTATAGTACTATTTTCGACATATTAGCAAGAAATTTGTCGTATGAAATATATACTATATATTGATAGGAAAATATTGTATAATTCTTCTAGTATAGATAATATTTTCTATAAATCTAGTAAGAAGAGGTGCATGAATGAAGAAAAAAACACTTATATCTTTACCGGTATCTGCCTTTTTGTTAGCATCAACCATCTTCGCAGGAACAGGGCATGTGGCAGCGCAAACAGGACCAACAAAGGTCATAACGGGTGATAATCAGATTAACTCTAGTAAAATGCTCAGAAAAAGCCAAATGAAGAAAGTAGAGACAAAGAACAACAAAGCTTCTATTAGCCAGAAGACACAGAGTAAACTAGTAACAGAGATTAAGAGGAAATTGCAAAAGGAAGATTCACAGAGTAAAAATAAATACGAATCTGGCGAGTTAATTATTAAATATAAGAAAAAAGTGACTAGTGGGGAAATCAGTACACTTCAAAAGAAGTTTTCACTAAAATCAACGAAAAAATTTAAATCTCTAAATGCAGAGGTTGTAAAAATCCCTGCTGGTCAGAGTACGAATGAATACATAAATACTCTAAAAAAAGATTCAACGGTTGAATCCGTACAACCAAACTACAAATATTATCCTTCTGACATCAATAACGCTCCTAACTATTATGATCAATTATGGGGCTTGGAGAATTCTGGACAGCCTATAAAAGAGATAAATGGATTAAAAGATATAGATGTAGATGCACCTGAAGGATGGAACAAATTTGGTTCATCCCTACCAGAAGTGGTGGTCGGTGTCATTGATACGGGCGTGGATATCAATCACCCTGACTTAGCAGGGGAAATTTGGACAAACACAAAAGAGTTAAATGGTGCACCAAATGTAGACGATGACCACAATGGTTATATTGACGATATCCATGGGTGGGATTTTTATAATGATGATAACACGGTCTATGATCCACTTGATGGGGATGAACACGGCACACATGTCTCCGGGACGATTGCTGCTGCTCTAGAGGGAACAGACCCTAAAACTACTAATAAAGGAGTTGTGGGTGTCGCTCCAAACGTGAGAATCTTACCGATAAAATTTTTAGGTCCTGATGGGGGAACAACAGCGGATGCCATCGAGGCCATTGCCTATGCGAAAACGATGGGCGTAAAAATAACCAATAACAGCTGGGGCGGGGAAGAATACGACCCATTACTCGAAGAAGCCATCGCAAATAGCGGTACTTTATTTGTCGCCGCTGCAGGGAATGATGGATTGGATAATGATGAGGGTGGAGCATATCCTGCAAGCTTTGAAAGTGCAAATATATTATCGGTTGCTGCAGTCGATAACAAGGGAATCCTAGCTCCCTTCTCCAATTATGGCTACGAATCTGTGGATGTGGCTGCACCTGGCGTGGACATTTTAAGTACAGTCCCTAAATTCCCATTGGATGAACTGACAAAAGCATTGAATATTACTCAGCCAGGCGCATCAGCACAAGTCGCCGGGGACAACTATAAGGCGATCTTTGATGGAATCGGGTACGAAAAAATTTCCGAGGCACAAAGACAAGAAGCTTTTGACAAGGCCTTAAGTTATTTAGAATTGGGGGATTCGTCTAGTAAGATTCTTCTTGTCCAAGATGATGAAAGTGATCTGGCAGACATATTTAAGGACGAGCCTGAACTTCGCGCCTTATTTAAAAACTATTTGCCTATTTATCAAAAACTAACGGCTAATCATACTTCAGTCCAAACGGTTAAGGTTAGTTCTAATTCTTCTCTATCTGATAACCTGAACAGTAGTGACTTATCTGCCTATGATGGGGTCATTTGGTTTACAGGAAACGGTCTAGGTTTCTTCTCTGAGGATGGAACCACCTTAACACCCAAAGATACCGATCTGTTAAAAACATACCTATCTGGTGGCGGGAAATTGCTATTAACTGGACAGAATGCACTTTCTGGTCAAGAGAAATCCCCATTCGTTAAGGATTATTTGCATTTAAATGTTTTTGCGGATATAGGACCAGGTTTGGATGTTGAAGGTTTATCTGGTGGTATCTATGAAAATAGTAAATATGATGTGGATAGATTTGATACGCCTTACTACTTTGCTGATTTTGTTACTTCCAATGATCTAAATAAAACAATCATCAACACGAAATATGTTTCTGATTATACACAGGCATATGATTACTATAGCGGAACGTCTATGGCCGCGCCTCATACAACTGGCACCGCGGCTATGCTACTTGGATTACGTCCAAGCATGTCACCAGAAATGTTAAAGCTGTATACTAGTACAAAAGGAAAGAACCAAAATGCACTAAAAGGATTTGTGAAAAGTGGGAAACTTGTAAGTACTGTGAATCTTGATCACTTTGATGATAGTGAAACTCCAGGAATTCCGTTGGAAAAAAGCGTTACAAACGACACCCTGAATGCGGTAACAGATAAAAACGATGTGTTCGCATTGTCCTTAAAAGAAGGGGAGGCACTTTCGCTCTCTCTAAATAGCAAAACAGGTACCGATTTTGATTTATATGTGTACGATGAATCAGCCATGAGTATAAATAATACGAATGGAATGGTTGCCTTCTCAGAGAATGTAAATACATCCAATGAATCAATTAAATTTACTGCACCTAAAACAGGAATTTATTTTGTTAATGTTTACGCCTACAAAGGTGCAGGAGACTATAAGTTATACACTGGTAATTTTGGAGGATCATATGAAGATGATTCAAACTCCATGACTTTCTTGGGGGAATGGATGCCTGTATTTAACCCAGAATATTCAGGGGAATCGGCAATGGCTCTAAATACAAAAGGGGAAGTTAACTTCTCTTTTGTGGGATACAGCTTTGAGTGGCAAGGATTTAAAGATCCAACACAAGGGATTGCCGATATTTATATAGACGGTACAAAAATTGCCTCTCCATCGCTTTATGCAAGTGCGTTTAAAGCAAAACAATCAATCTATAAAAAAGACTTTTTATCCTATGGCAGACACACGGTAAAAATTGTCTGGACCGGAAAAAGCGATCCTGCTTCAAGAAAAAGTGCTTCCGGGATTAATCTAGATAAGTTAATCGTGAGTAGTAATCCTGTTACCTTACAAGCGTCGTATGATAGGAACAAGAAAGCTCCTGTTATTTCATGGGGTGCTGTAAAATGGGCCCAATCCTACAGCATTTATCGCAAGGAGACCTCACAAGCAGACTACGTACAAATTGCAAAGTCTGTAGCTGGAGCAAGTTTTACGGATACCACTGCAATGCCAAGAAAATCCTATAACTACGCGGTAGTCATTAATACAAATGATAAAATGGAAACTCCTTTTTCACCGGCTATCTCTTACGTTTACGATGATGATATCAAAGGAAGTTTACCAATGGCAGGTTCCGTAAAAGGAAGTTTAAATACGGTAACTAAAGATGTTAATGATGTTTGGTCCAAACGATTAGATCAGGGAAAAACCTATGAAATTACTTTAACGGGACCTTCAGGGACCAATTTTGACCTTTCGTTATTCAATATAGGCACATCTACTATTTATGGTACATCTGCCTTGAAAAAATCAAATGGTACTGCATCCGTTGAAAAAATCGTATTTAAACCAACGAAATCAGGACTGTATTATATCGTCCCCGCTGCTATAAAAGGGTCCGGTCAATATAGCATAACTGTTTCGGTTCAAACAACGAAATCAATTGAAAATACAGTTTCTACTATTAAATATTCAGGTTCTTGGATTAAACCGAAGTATACGAAAGCTTCCGGAGGCACGATTCATCAAACAAAGGGGAATTCTGGATCACTTGAATACTCATTTACTGGAACTGGAATTGCACTTTATGCGTTAAAATATAAGAATATGGGAAAAGCTGATATTTACATTGACGGTGTAAAAGTAAAGCGAATCGACCTGTACTCTACAAGCCACAAGTACAAAGCGAAAGTTTTTGAGAAGCAAAATCTTGCCAATAAAGCACATAAAATAAAAATTGTAGCAACGGGCAAAAAGACTAAAGCTGCAAAAAGTGCATATATTAATGTTGATGTATTTAAAGTCACACAGTTTACACCCCTTAAATAATTGAAACAATCCGGCTCAGAATTGAGCCGGATTGTTTTCGTTTGAAAATGTCTTTTAATAAAGAGCGAAAAAAAAGAAGGTGAATTTCACCTTCTTCATTGATTAGTATATTTAATTTTAGCTTCGCTGAATCGTAGAGGTTGAGAAGCTTTTAACCATCTTTTGTAAGTTTCGATGTCCTTCTCTTAATTTTATTGTTTCTTCGATAATTTTTTGGAAGCCTTCCAAATCCCGATCCGTTGCATTTAATAAAGACTTTGGTAGACCTTCGACGATCTGTTGTAGGGTTAATTCCATATTCAAGCAAAATGACCACCTTTCAACTTATTCGTTAGACATCCGTTTCGTCTTCTTTACTATTTTTGTACCGAGAGGTATTTCTCCTGCAATTACGTTAAAAAACTTATCTACATTAATCCTCAAATTTCATGAAGAAATGGAAAATTCCTTCTTTAAAGGACAAATTAAGACGGTAAATCAATATTACAATTCCTATTTGTAGAAAAATATTTGTGTTAAAAGGTTAATTTTGGGTACTATACATAAAACTTTTAAGGTTTGCGATCACATTACATTTGATTAAAAGTTAATTTCAATCGTAACAAAAAAGGCAACTTTTTGTCTTTTATTAAAGGTGACTGACAATTTCTTTAAAAGTCATTAAATACACGCTCAATCGACAAATTATTAAAAATTGTCATTTATAATTGCATTTGTGGAAAGGAGTTGTTAGCCTTCTTTATGAAAAAAATCAAACGAATTTCTGCTCATCAAAAAAGGCAATATTTAATAAATGAACTCATTAGGTTCGGAATTTACAAAAAAAATAATAAACATCTCTATGAATGGACTTTGAGTGAATTAGAAACTGAGTATCAAAATATTGATTCAAGTGAGCTGGAACTTAGCAGCAATCTACAACTGAAGTGATAATAAATACATTATTTGGAATTTCCGCAAGCAAGAATGTTGTAGAAATATTTACGATTAACTATAGTGAAAAATATGATAATTAATAATACTTTGGAGGTTTATCATGAAAATTGTGGCAATTGTAGGTAGCTTAAGAAAAGAATCGTATAACATGCATCTAGCAAAAACAATCCAAGACCGTTACGAGGATAAAATGGAGATTGAAATCGCTGATATCCGTTCTCTCCCATATTTTGACCAAGACGAGGAGAATAACCCACCACAATCTGTAAAGGAATTTAAGGAGGCAATCGCAAGTGCTGATGGGGTTCTCATTATTACTCCAGAATTCAATTGGTCCATTCCTGGTGTGTTAAAGAACGCGTTAGATTGGGCTTCAAGAGTAGACAAGGTTTTCATTGGTAAACCTGTGATGGCATTAGGAGTGACCATGGGCAAGCTCGGAACGGTTCGTGCTCAAATGCACTTACGTGAGATTCTAGCAGCACCTGGTATTCAGGCTAAGATCCTGCCGCCAGGTGGAAATGAAATATTGATTGGCCAAGCGAGTCAGAAGTTTGATGATCAAACAGGTCAGTTGGTGGATGAAGGGACACTTAGTTTCTTAGATAGTAAAGTTGATACATTTATTGATTTTGTAAAATCGATCTGAAATGACTGGAAATCACTTAAAGCAAAAACCGACCACTCTTTAATCGTGAATGGTCGGTTTTTTAATTAGTTTCAAATAACCTGTTTAAGAGATACTTTTAACGATCTGAGTTAAGCCCACACTAATTGGTGTAGCAGGACGTCCAAGAAGTTTCTCAAAATCGTTGCTCTCCACTGCTAGTGTACCTTCTAGAATGCCTTTTTGGATATCAACAAGAAAAGGAAGCAGGAATTCTGGTACGCCAGCCCCTTTCATAATGTCAGCGTAAGTGGAATCATCGACTTGGTGCACAGGGACTTCTTTACCCAATACAGTTCCAACTGCTGATGCCATTTCTTCCTGGGTCAATAACTTGCCAGAAAGTTCGTAAATAGTGTTTTCGTGCCCTGTACCTGATAAGACCACTGCTGCTGCTTCTGCATAATCTTGTTGCAATGCCCAGCCAACTTTTCCTGATCCTGCTGAAGTAACCCAAGGGGCTCCTGCAAGTACGCCCTGAATACTTGAACTTTCATTCTCTAAGTACCAATTGTTCCGTAAGAATGAATAAGGTATGCCTGTTTTTAATATAGCTTCTTCTGTTGCTTTATGCGTTGGAGCAAGGAAGTTTTTACTTTCTGCTGCGTTGGCTAGGCTAGTATAAGCAATAAATTTAACTCCAGCACGCTCTGCTGCAGCAACTGCATTCGTATGCTGTCTAATTCTGGTTTCATTGTCCCCGTCTGCAGAAATCATTAATAGCCGATCAATTCCTGAAAAAGCGGCATCCAATGTGTCTGGGCGATCAAAATCTCCCTGACGAACCTCTACTCCACGAGCCCGTAATCCTTCTGCTTTCTCTGGGTTACGAACACTTACAGCTAGTTGATTTGCTGGTACATTTTTCAATAATGCCTCGACCACTTTTGTCCCCAATTTCCCTGTTGCGCCAGTAACTAATATTTTCATTGATCGTTACCTCCAATTATTTTTAATAGCTTACCTAAAATCAATGTTTTCTTGTATCTAATTCGAATACCTGTATTCATAATAGATACATCCAAGATTTTTGTCAACGATTTTATCTACCTTTTTTATTTTTTATGAATTTTAAGGTATAATAAGCTGTAATCAAATTAAATACATGTATTATGCAATAATTGTGATCAAATAGTAAGAAGGTGAATGAAATGTCAATCAGCAGCCGATTTTCCGTGGGTATTCATATATTGGCTCTTATTGAATTAAATAAAGAGGGGACCAGCTCATCGGAATTTTTAGCAGACAGCGTAAACACGAACCCCACCTTGATAAGAAAAATTATGGGGATGTTAAAAAAAGCTGGGTTAATTGTCGTACAACCAGGTATTGCAGGAGCAAAACTAGCAAAGGAACCATCATATATAACATTGCTTGACGTTTATAAGGCGGTAGACGTAGTCCAGGAAAAAGAATTGTTTAGTGTCCATGAAAACTCACACCCCAATTGCCCTGTGGGAAGGAACATTCAAGATTCTATTACTCCTATATTGACAACGGCTCAATTAGCAATGGAAAAGGTACTCGGAAATGTAACTATTGAAGACATTGTTAAGGATATTGTTGAAAAAGAAAAATTTAATGTCTAATAAATATAAAATGAACATATCTTCATTTTATAATCTTAAAAACGCCAGCTCATTGAATTATTTCAATGGGCTGGCGTTTTTTCTATCTTGAGAGGATGGTTTGATGGTTGTTATGATTAGGGGGCACCATTGGATAGACGTTTTCTTCTTCCATAATATTAAATTCGATGAGAACGGGTCCGGTCTTCTGAAATGCCTCCGAAATGACTTGCTTGGCTTCTTCTTCAGTCTGGGCGCTAAACCCTGCTACACCATAGGCCTGAGCCAATTGAGCGAAATTCGGTGAACACACTTTAACCTGTGAATAGCGGCGCTGATAAAACAGTTCTTGCCATTGACGCACCATGCCAAGATAGCCATTATTTAGAATGGCGATTTTTAACGGCAGCTGATACTTTACAGCTGTAATCAATTCCTGAAGATTCATCTGAAAGCTGCCATCGCCTGAGACACAAATGACAGGCCTTCCCGGTATAGCAGCCGCAGCACCAATCGCCGCAGGCAGACCGTAGCCCATGGTCCCTAAACCGCCAGATGTAATCAGAGTCCTCGGCCGGGTAAATGCATAATGATGGGCAGTCCATATTTGATGCTGGCCCACATCGGTTACGACCACAGTATCCTTAGTGGAATGGTCACTTAACAGCCGAATAACTGACTGGGGGCTAAGGACACTATTGGATCGATCAAAACGAGGGACCGTCCGTTTCCATTCCATCGCTTCACTGATCCAATTTCCTGCATTTTCATTAATTTTTCGATCATCTAATTGATGCTTCAATTTATTAAGAAACTCT
Source organism: Neobacillus sp. MER 74 (assembly GCF_023714155.1). Lineage (NCBI taxonomy): Bacteria > Bacillati > Bacillota > Bacilli > Caryophanales > Bacillaceae > Neobacillus > Neobacillus sp. MER 74. The sequence continues at coordinate 47,126 of NZ_JAMAUV010000018.1, read as the reverse complement.
TTGGCATCGCTGACAATCGGTAAATCAACAGGGATGATTTTATTGATTTCAGCAGGGTCGATATCGACATGAATCTTTTTCGACGAGGGTGAAAAGCCACTAATTCTTCCTGTTACCCGGTCACTGAAACGTGCCCCAATACTAATTAACAGGTCGCAATGATGGACCGCTTTATTCGCTGCAAATGTCCCATGCATTCCGAGCATCCCTAGGTAAAACGGGTTACTTGCTTCGATGGAACCAATCCCCATAAGCGAGCTGACGACTGGGATACGAGTCAGTTTTACAACCTCTCTTAAGGAATCTGCCCCTCCTGAAGCAATAACCCCGCCCCCAACGAAAATCACTGGCTTTCTAGCCGTTTCAATTAAACGCTTGGCCATTTCGATTGAATTTTCTAAGGATTCCCGTCTAGCTTTTGTTTGAACAAAACGGTGATTCTTTGTTTCATTCAACGAGGTATCTGTAGTGAGTTCAAGTAAAACAGGCCCAGGTCTTCCATCAACAGCAATATTTACGGCATACTTAAGAGCTTTTTGAATACATTCGGTAGAGTTTACTTTTAACGTGTGCTTCAATATTGCCATGGTAAGTCCGGAAATGTTTAATTCCTGAAACGCTTCGCAATTGGTATGAAGGGTTTGATCCTCTATTTGCCCGGCAATGATGACCAACGGAACCGAGTCGCAATAGGCCGTTGCAATTCCTGTTATGCTATTGGTAATTCCTGAAGCAGTTGTTAGCAGGACGACACCAGGTCTGCCTGTAGCCCGCGCAAAACCATCAGCAGCATGAACCGCCGCTTGTTCGTGCTGCATCTGAACATAACGAATTTTTGTGTTTTTCGAAAGCAAAGCCTCTTGGCCTGTACAGCCAAAAAGGCATTTCACACCCAGCGAACTTAATGAATCGATCAACTGTTTCACATTTGAATTTCCTTTTATCCAAGTCATTCCTTCACCTGATTTCTATTTTTAAAGAATATTCTAAAATATCAGGACTTATTTGTATGTGAAATAAATCATATTTTCGAATGTTTTAATTAACTCCCAAAAATCTCTTCAACAGCGCAGCGCTTGTTCGGAAATCAACAGACAAGTATAACACAACCTATAATTAAAAGATTATCTAGACGATAATAATGACATAAAGTAAAATTAAAAAATATGTAAGTTTAATAGAAAGATTTAGCGATTGAAATATTCTATTTTTTCCAATAAATATAATTCGATAAACAATTAAACAGTTAAAAGACGTTAGGAATTAAGGAGGTCTTATGAAATTTAAAACAAAGCTCTATACAAGCATTGGGTCATTACTAGTGTTATTTTTTATCATCGCGGTTATTTTAATGAACATGCTCAAACAAACGACAGTTAATATGAACATTGTTGTAAATGATTTAAATGAAAGAATCGAAATGGCTTCCGAGATTAAATACGAGACTTCGAGAATAGGTCTAGAACTAACCTCGATGTTAACTGTTCGAGGTAAAGATATCCAATTAGATGCAGCGAATTCTTGGGAAGATTCCCATACAAAATTGCAATCTGCGATAGAATCACTAGAAAAAATGGACAAGCAGGAGAAATCGAAGGAACTGATTGCAAAATTTAAAACCTTGCATGACCAGTATTTATATATGGGTCAACAGGCTTTGACAGCCAAAAAACTAAATAGGGAAATGGAAATTCCGGCTGATTTTTGGACGGATTCTGAACTGATTAGTCAAAGAATGATTCAAATTGCCGATCTTCTCTATGGATTGCAAGAACAAAAGATGAAAGATGAACTATTAAGATCTAAAGACACATACAACTGGGCTGTCACCATCATATACATTTATCTTGCCATTGCCTTATGTATTGGGATTGTGTTCACGATTTGGATTATTAGAGGTATCACAAATAATCTTAACAAAATAACAGAAGTGATGAAAAGTGCGATCACAAGTGATTTTAGTTCATTACCCCGAATTAAGATTTCCTCTAAAGGTGAATTGGCTGAAATTGCTGTTTCATTTAATAAAATGGCCCATGCCCTAGAGGAACAAAGTAAACTAGAGAAACAATTAAAAGAAGAAGCAGAAGATCAAAGTTGGCTCAATGCGAAAATTGCTGAAATAGCCACCATCTATCCTGAAGTAGAAACTGTTTCTATGTTAGCGGAATTATTAATTACTAAGCTTGTTCCAATGGTGGGAGCAAGTTGCGGAGTTTTCTATGTTAAGGAAGTGGAAGAGAGAGAGCAGTATTTAAAGAAGATATCGGCCTATGCTTCGCTAGATGATAATAAAGATTATATGCGGTTTCGTATTGGAGAGGGACTTATCGGACAATGCGCCCTTGAAAAACGTTCTATTTTACTCACCAATGTTCCAGACCATTACGTAAAAATAGGATCAGGCACAGGAGCAGGATCACCCAAAAATATTATGATTTTACCGATTCAATTTGAAAATGAAGTACAAGCTGTCATGGAAATTGCTTCATTTGAGTCTTTTAGTCCCCTGCAGGTAAAGTTATTGGAAGCAGTTATTCATAATATTGGTATCAAAATAAACAGTATTGTGAGCCATATGAAAGCAGAAAGATTATTGCAAGAATCACAAGCATTGACAGAAGAACTCCAAGCTCAATCAGAAGAACTGCAGTTACAACAAGAGGAATTAAGGACGACGAATGAAAAACTTGAGGAGCAGTATATAGCCTCTGAACAAAAGAACAGGGAAATTGAAAAGGTGAGAGAGGATCTTGAAGAAAAAGCGCAACAATTAGAGCTCAGCTCACAATATAAATCCGAGTTTCTAGCCAATATGTCACACGAGTTAAGAACGCCACTTAATAGTTTACTAATTTTAGCGCAAATACTTGCTGAAAATGGGGATGGAAATCTTACCGTTGAACAGGTGGAGTATATCCGCACCATCTACTCATCTGGTAATGATTTACTTCTATTAATCAATGATGTATTAGATTTGGCGAAAGTGGAGTCAGGAAAATTAGATGTAAATCCAAAAGAGGTAAATCTTCATGATGTTCAAGATTTTATCGAAAGACAATTTGCCCCTCTTGCGATTCAAAAAAATGTACAGTTTTCAATTAAGATGCAACCGAGTTTAGCAGGGACTGTCTATACAGATGAACAACGGTTACAGCAAATTTTAAAAAACCTCCTTTCTAATGCGTTTAAGTTTACTGAACGTGGCAGTGTATCATTAGATATACGGAGGGAAAGAAAAGACGTCAGTGGGGAGCTTATTGAGGGAGGTTCCCGAGAGCAAGCGATGCTTGCTTTCTCCGTTATTGATACAGGCATCGGCATTGATAAAGACAAACAAAAAACGATATTTGATGCCTTTAAACAAGCAGATGGAACGACAAGTCGTCAATATGGCGGGACTGGATTAGGACTATCCATTAGTCGCGAAATGGCCCAGCTATTAGGTGGATATATAGAGGTAAGTAGTACGAAGGGATATGGAAGCACCTTCACTTTATATTTGCCATTCATTCAAACAAACAGCCATATAGTAGAAAATACTGCTTTTGAAGAAGCCGCCATAAGTCTTTATGAGGATGATTCTCTGAAAGATATAGAAGGCCCAATAAAACAAGAGGGGATTTCTTCTTTGAAAAACAAGAAAATTCTCATTGTGGATGATGATATACGAAATGTGTATGCCTTAACCATCGCGCTTGAGAAGTTTGAAATGGATATCATTGTAGCAGAAAATGGCCGTGAGGGAATTGAAGTATTAAAGGAAAACCCAGAAACAGACCTCGTTTTAATGGACATTATGATGCCTGAGATGGATGGGTTTGAAGCAATGCGGCGCATTCGTCAAATGACTGAATTTCAAACCATACCAATCATCGCTCTCACGGCTAAGGCAATGAAACGCAGCCGAGAAGAATGTTTAGAGGCGGGAGCAACGGATTATATCAGTAAGCCGATCAACTTAGACCAGTTATTTTCCTTAATGCAAGTATGGTTGTATAGTAAGGAGGGGTAGAGATTTTGATAAAGAAACCTAATATTCTACAGATGGATACAGATGAGATAGAAAGAATAGAAATCGATTTACTACTTGAAGCCGTATTTCGATTTTATGGTTATGATTTTCGAAACTATGCCTTTCCTTTCATCCAAAGGAGAATTAACCATCGTGTTCGTAAGGAAAATCTGCCTAGTATATCTGCGCTTCAGGAAAAGGTACTTCGTGATCCAGTTGTTATGGGGGAATTGCTTTCGGATTTCTCGATTAATGTAACAGAGATGTTTCGGGATCCTTCATTTTTTAAGACATTCCGAACAAAGATCATCCCGGTAGTAAGGGATTATCCTGAAATTCGAATTTGGCATGTTGGCTGTTCTACAGGAGAAGAGGTCTATTCGATGGCTATTCTTTTGCATGAAGAAGAGATTTACGAAAAAACGAGAATATTTGCTACTGATATTAACAAATGTGTTTTAGAAAAGGCGAAGCAAGGGACCTTTCCATTAGACAGGATGCAGCTCTACACTAAAAATTATATCGAGGCAGACGGGAAAAGGGCCTTTTCGGAATATTATAAGGCAGTAGATGATAAAGTATTTTTCCATCCCTTTTTGCAAAAAAATGTAGTCTTTGCCCAGCATAATTTAGTAACAGACCAATCATTTAACGAGTTTGATATTATTATATGCCGTAATGTCTTAATCTATTTTAATAAGGATCTTCAAAATCATGTCCACACGTTACTATATAAAAGCCTAAGCCCAGCAGGGTTTCTTGGGTTGGGTATAAGAGAGGGGATAAAATTTACAAGTTATGAACACTGTTACGGAGAATTTGACGGATCAGAAAAACTCTATCGAAAAGTTAACTAGTCCCCATTCTAATAAGGTAAATATATTAATGGTGGATGATCATCCTGAAAATCTATTAGCATTGAAAGCTGTACTTACATCTCCCAATTATCACTTGGTTAGCGCGAATTCAGGTAAAGAAGCGTTAAAGTGTATGCTAAAACAAGATTTTGCTGTTATTTTACTGGATGTACAAATGCCTGGGCTAAATGGTTTTGAAACAGCGAAGCTTATTAAGGCCAGAGAAAAAACCAGACATATTCCCATCATTTTTATAACAGCCATTAGTTTTGATATGGAACATGTGCATGAAGGGTATTCAGTCGGGGCCATCGATTATATTATGAAACCCTTTAATCCCAAAACATTGAAATATAAAATTGAACAATTTGTAAAAATTCATCAAAATCATCAAGAAAATATCGTTCAAACCGATCGAGAACGTATAGTTGAACTGAATGAAATGAATAAAAGGCTAGATAGAACCACCTTAAATTTACGTCGGACAGAGGCATTATCTAAGGCAATTGGTGAAACCATTGTTGATACGATCCTCACGTTTGACGATCAAGGGTTTATATTATCAGTAAATCCTGCTGTAAAAAGCATGTTTGGATACAGTCCTGAGGAATTAACCGGCAGCCATGTAGTGGGGCTTTTTAAAGAGTGGATGGGAACGGGTGTCCAGGCTTCTTCGTTTTCATTCTTCACTTCAATAAAAGAATCTGTAGGAAGAGTGATAGAATCGGTAGCTGCTCGGAAAGATGAAAGTCACTTTTATGCGGATATTCTAATTGGTGAAACCACCATTGAAAAGCAACACCTCTTTGTTTGCAGCATTCGAAATGTCACAGAAAGAAAGCAGATTGAAGAGATTAAGAAACTTCAATTCAATAATATGGAACAAATGGTAGAAAAACGAACGGAAGAACTGTTAAGGGCTAATGAGAGGCTGCAAAATGAGATAGAGGAACGAGAAAGGATTGCCAGCCATCTGTACCGTTCCCAAGAAAGATTTCGTAAAATCTTTGAATCTAGTCCCTGTTTAATGGCGATTTTTTCTCAGAAGAATTTAACCTTTATTGAAGTAAATACTAGTTGGTTAAACTTTACAGGTTATAGCATGGAAGAGTTGGAAAATCACAAAATAAATGTTAAGAATTTTATCGATGAATCCACAGGAAAACCTATCAATCTAGATTTGAAAATTCGTAATAAGAAAATTAGCTATAAGACGAAAAACGGCGATATTCGCGACGGACTATTATCGACTGAAATGATTGATATCCATCCTGAACCATGTACACTCATTGTTTTAACAGATATTACAGAAACCGTTCACCTAGAGAAAGAGATGTCTCGCTTAGACCGTTTGAATTTAATCGGTGAGATGGCAGCAGGAATCGCCCATGAAATTAGAAATCCTATGACTACTGTTCAAGGGTTTTTACAATTATCAAGGAATGACAGCGCAAATTTATCAACAGAAATCATTGATTTGATGTTAGAAGAATTAACAAGGGCGAACTCCATTATCACAGAATTTCTTAATCTAGCCAAAAACAAGGTCAGTGTGAAGAAAAAGCAAAACTTAAATACGATCCTTGAAGCATTATCTCCATTAATTCAAGCAGAAGCCTTTCGGGCTAGCAAACATGTTAAGCTGGAGTTAAATCAGTGTCCGGATATATTCATCGATCAGAAAGAAATTCGTCAACTGGTTCTAAATATTGCTCTAAATGGGCTGGATGCCATGTCGTCTAACGGAAAACTTACAATCAAAACATATACAGAAAAACAGGCCGTCATTTTAGAGATAAAAGATCAAGGACATGGCATTAGCCCGGAAGTCCTACAAAAATTAGGAACACCTTTCTTTACAACAAAGGAGACAGGAACTGGATTAGGTTTGGCGATCTGCTACAGTGTTGCCAAACGACATCATGCCGAAATAGATATAAAAACCGGGGATGAGGGGACTGTTTTCTCAATCCGCTTTCAACTAAGTGCCAGTCCTAATCAGTGATTGTTTCTTTTCTTATATGAAAAGAGAGGGGAGGATATAGTGTTCAAAGATGGAAGACTAGTATTTCTTGTTGGTATAGTTATTGCTGTCATTATTTTCATGTTTATTTCTAATTCATTTGCAGATAAGAGACCGAGAGTTGTTGTTGTATTAAAAGATTTAAACTCACAATATTGGGAAATTATGAAAGAAGGAGCTGAAAAAGCGTTCAGTGACTTTGGGATGGATGGGAAAGTCATTGCCCCTGTTAATGAATCTGCTATAGAACAAAGTAGATTATTAGAAAAGACCTATGAAGAAAATCCCGATGTCTTGATTGTCTCACCTACAGATTCCACAGTTATACCTATACTGGAAAAGTTTACTGAAAACAAAAAAATACCTGTATTACTAGTAGATAACGATTTTCCATGGAGAAACAAAACTTCCTATATCGGAACCAATAACGAAGAATTAGGAAAAAAAGCAGGCGCCCTTTTAGCCTCACAGCTTCAGCCTGGAAATAAAGTGGCCATTATCGGTGGAGATTTGTCCGTCTCCGTATTTAAAGAACGGATAAATGGAGCAAAAAAAGCTTTAAAAGATGCAGGGATCATTGTAGCGTCTGAAACAGTAGGGATATCGCCTGATCCCAAGAGCATAAAAAAAGAAATGACAAAGATATTGCGTGAACATCCTGATATTAAGGGGGTCTTTGCAACTCATGACCTCTCCGCATTGCTTGTAATAAAGGAATTGAAGGAACAAGGTGTTATCATTCCAGTCATTGGAGCAGACGGCATACCCGATATGCTGAAGTTAATCAAGGATGGAACAATATCTAGTACAGTGGCCCAAAACCCTTATGATATGGGATATCTGGCCGTTGAAACAGCATTGAAAGTAACAAAAGGTAAAAATGTTAAAAAAGTCGTTGATACCGGTGTAGATATCATCATTAAAGAGAATGCAACACAGAGATTAGACTTCTATAAATTTTTAAAATGAGTAATTGGGTGTCAGGCACCATCCATTTTTATGGATGGTGTTTATTTTTTCAAACGAAGTGAAAGCAACTTTCAATTATCACCTAGGTATTTATTACCATTTTAACGTTGGGACAAAGAATGATTTCGGACGTAAGGACCTATTTCACCTTTGGAACAAAACATATGTTCCTATTTTTAGGATTACATGATAAAATAAAAGAGCAATAGAGTAGGATTTCTCAAGGGTGATTGGCACATTCCCATCAGAAAGGGGGTGATGCTGATTGACAGTATTTGAAACTTTTATGATTATGTTTGGATTTGGTAGCCTTATCCTTGCAGTTCTATCATTTAATCAAAAAAAATAATCCACCCTAAAGTTAGCTGCCCAAGGTGGATTACTGACACTTAATGCTGATTCCCTTGCATCGGAACCTGCTATTGCATGACCGTTCGGTGTTACCAGCACCCGCGGTCATTTTAATTTATGCGATTATATAGATATATTATAACTAAAATCCCAGTAAAAGAAAATAGAGTATGGGTTTTAGGTTTTTAATGAATTTATTGATGACCAGAGGAACCAATTCTATTCTTTCCATGGAATTATCAACTAGTCGGTACATTCAGTGCTGTTTTAAGTAGCAATTTTATTGATCTTTATAAGCTGGTCGATCAAAAGCTGCTGATTCTCGCATCTAGGATCAAGAGGGTTCGCACTTATTGGTTGGGGGATCAAGTGAAGCGACCGGGTTGATAAATAGACGGAAAAATTCCGCTTAATTATGAAATATTATTAAAAAAGGCTTTAATAGACGGAGAAATTCCGCCTATTAACTCGAAAAATTCGAAAATAGGGGATTTTGCTTTGCATAAGCGGAAAACCTTCCCTTATTTACCCCGAAACGAGCTCCATTCTGCATATAACCGGAAAATCTCCGTTTATTATACTTTTGCTGGTTACTCGATTAAGGACAAACTGCCAACCGGCAGCCAATAACAATGTAAGGGTTGTAGATATCGAACTTACTTCTGAAGATTTGGCTCGTATTGATGCTGTATGTCCAAAGTCATTTGGTAGACGTTATCGGGGATGATGTAACCGGTCAGTTTGGTACAAAATCTCAGGTTAGATGAGTATAGCATACGCTTATTAAGAAGGTATTTTCCCCAGCTTACATTTCCCATTTAAAGACATCAAACCCCTAATTTTCTTTCTGCTTAGCCTAAGAAAATTAGGGGTTTATTTTCTAAAAAAACGGTGCCAACTATTCCTTTTTTAATCTTCCGGCCTTTTTAGCGGCTTCTTTTAGGATGACTTCGATTTGGGCATTAACACTTCTTATTTCATCTTCGGCCCATTTTTCCAGCACTTCATATAACTTCGGATCAATCCGAAGTGGAAATGATTTTCGTTTGCTCATTTATTACACGACCTTAATAGATGCTTCCTGTATTAATAATGGGCTGCGTTCCCTTTTCAGAGACAATGGCGACCATCAGGTTATTGACCATCTGCGCTTTTTTCTCTTCATCCAGTTCAACGATTTCTTGCTCTGCGAGTTGGTCGATCGCAGCTTTGACAAGTCCTACGGCACCATCGACAATCACTTTTCGAGCAGATAATACAGCTTGAGCTTGTTGTCTTTGCAGCATGGCAGAAGCAATTTCAGAAGAATAGGCAAGATGCATGATTCTTGCTTCGATGACATCCACACCAGCTACATCCAATCTTTTTTGTAAATCATACATAAGCACATCCGCGACTTCATCGCTATTTTGACGAAGGGTTAATGGATTTTCAGCATGGTCGAACGAATCATAGGCATATCTGCTTGCAATATGACGCAGACCAGTCTCACTTTGAATTTGGATAAATTTATTATAGTTTTCAACGTCATACAATGCTTTTGCTGCATCTCTTACTTTATATACAACAACCGCAGCAATCTCAATGGGATTTCCTTCAAGATCATTTACTTTTAATCTCTCACTGTTAAAGTTTGTTACTCGTAAGGAGACACTTCTTTTGAATGTAAATGGAATGGTGGCCCATAATCCTTGGTCTCGGATGACACCCAGATAGGTACCGAAGAAAGTTAATACTTTTGCTTCGTTAGGCTGAACAATGGTCAAACTTGTTGCAAGGATTAACCCTAAAATTATGAAGATGACGCCAGTAATTTTCTCTGTGATCGTTCCAGTTACGATTAAAAAGATGCCAAAGCCAATACAAAAAAGAGCAATGACCAGTGCAGCAAACCCATTCATTTTAAAAATTGATTTTTCCTTCATTACGTTCCCTCCATCGTGAATAAGTGATATAAAAGTGATATCACAATTATATCATATTCGGTTGTGAAAAGTGGAAATTCTTTTCAATTTAAGAAAATATGGCGGAGAGTATCGAAAGGAATATTTCAAGCTCTTGTAAAATATTTATATAAAAAACTAACTGTCCCTGTAGAGCTTTAAGAAGGGAGTAAATTCCTTGAATCGAAATCGAAATAAAAATGTACAATTAACCATTGTAATACTGGTTTGCTTATTGGCCATTCTGATTGTCCATGCGCTTCTGAATATTAGAATTTACTTTGTATACAGTACCGGTCTTGGTCCTATTTTTTTAATAGGATTGATTCTTTTCCTCATTGCTTTACTTTATTTCAAAGGGTAAACAAGAATATTGTATTATCACTTACCAAATGGTAAAATATAACTCCATTGTGAAAGAAAGCATCTGCAAAAAAAATTGTAGATGTTTCTTTTTGTGCGTGTTCCATCCCTATAAACTCTATTGAGAGGTGACGGATTAAGAGAATGAGTTCAAACAAACAAAAATCAGTTCGGGAACATAAAGATTATCAAGAAGAAGTGGAACGCTTAGAGTTTACGAAGGAATTTATTAAAAGCGTGTTGGAAATGTCAAAGGGGAATAAAGAACAGTTCGTGGAGAATTTGAAAGAAGCCTTCGCGGAATTGGATACGTCAGATAGTAGTTTAAGCTACATGACCCTCCTGACGAATGCTCAATTTTTAGAATTAGCCGAGAGTGAATTGGAAAGGTTAGAGAGCATCATCGGCAAACCGTACTTCTCTCGAATCAATTTTACGAGCAGCGGTGACACTAACGAAGAGATTTTATATATTGGAAAAGCCTCATTGTTTGACCGTGTCAATCAGATCCCTATTATTGTCGATTGGCGGTCACCGATTGCCAATGTTTACTATGATGGCCGTCTTGGGAATGTAACGTATGATGCTTACGGAGAAACGCAAAGTGGGTATTTATCGCTAAAGAGGCAGTACGAAATTGAGAATGGATTTTTAAAAGATATTAGAGATATCGATTTAACCACGCATGATGAATTATTACAAAAATCCTTATCAGGAAAAGCAGATAATCGCTTAACCGAGATTGTGGCGACCATCCAAAATGAACAAAATGAAGTCATTAGAGCCTCACTTAAACATCCCATTATCGTTCAAGGAGCTGCTGGAAGTGGAAAAACAACCATTGCTCTCCATCGAATTTCCTACTTTCTATACTCTTCTGGATATCGATTTCCTCCAGAAAAATTGATGATTCTTGCACCTAATAAATTATTTATTGATTATATTTCCGCGGTCCTTCCTGATCTCGGGGTAAACAAGATTAAACAAACGACTTATATTGAATTTATGAGTAAGTGCTTAGGGAAGAAAATGAAATTAATCTCTCCTAATTCAAAATTAATGGCACTCATTAACGGAAACGAAAAATCAAACATGATTCAATGGGTTTCCAGTTATAAAGGATCGCTGGAATTTAAGGAGGTCATCGACCATTATTTAAAAGAAATTGAGTTTAATTTGGCCCCTTCCGAGGATTTTATGATTGAAAAGTCCCGCTTGATAAGAGGGGGGAGACTCAAAAAACTATTTATCCAAGAATTTCAATACTTACCTATCTATAAGAGACTCGATAAAATTAAAAATATCTTAGCAAATGATCTAAGATTAAAAAAATCACTGATTCTTTCTAAAATTAATAACAAATATGACGAGGCTTTAGAAAAACTCCTTTTTAGCGGCCGGCCGGAATCAGAAAAAAGGAAGGAAAAAGTAATCAGTTTCATGGATTCAAAAGAAAAAAGAATCAGTTCTGTGGAGAAGGAGTCGAAGGTCGCGATAAAAAATTATATGGCTCCTTTTGTTAAGAAAGATATTTTTACTTTATACAAGGAACTGATGACTTCGCCTGAACTTTTACAAAAGTATGCACGTACACTTTCAGAGAAAGAATGCAGAGCGTTAAGTAAATATTGTCAAAGAAATTTTGATAAAAAAGCACTAGAACTGGAGGATTATGCCCCGTTATTCTATATGAAGGCAAAATTAGAAGGAATCGAAGAACCATATAAAATGAAGAGTATTTTCATTGATGAAGCCCAAGATTATAGTTATTTTCAATTTGCCGCACTTAGAGCGGGTTTTGAAACAGAATTATTTACGATTGTGGGAGATTTAGCGCAAGGGATTCACTCATATCGAGGGTTAAAAAGCTGGGAACCGTTAGTCAAGGAAATATTTCCAACTGCGAATTATCAAACATTACAAAAGAGTTATCGAACCACGGTCGAGATCATGCAGTTAGCCAATGACATACTATCCATTATGAATCAAGACTTGCCAAAAGTGGAACCAGTTATCCGCCATGGGGACAAACCCCGCTTTACGAAAATCGATCCTGCAAATTTAGAACAAGTAAAACAAATCCTTGAAGATGATATTCAGATGATCAAAAAGGAAGAGTTGAACTCGATTGCGATTATTGGAAGAACCGACAAAGAGTGCCTACGAATACATAACATGCTGGAAAATAGCAATCTTCCAATACAGCTATTAGAAGAAAAAGAAGATATGAAAAAGGGCAGCGTGGTTATCTTACCTTCATACCTTTCAAAAGGATTGGAGTTTGATGCGGTACTGATTGTTGCTCTAGATGAAAAGTACAGTGATGAAGAGTTAGATATTAAATTGTTGTATGTAGCCATGACAAGACCAATGCATCGATTGTATCTATACGCAAGTTCACCTTCGGACTTGTTATTGGATCGAGTACCACCGGGACGTTTCTAGTGGTCAGTTAAAAAGCTGTGGAGTGCAAAAAAAGTACAGGGGGGAGAAGGATATGCAAAACCTTACAACCTTATTTCATAAAAGAATAGGTATGCCCAATATCGAAAAAATTACCTTTGAAAAGTTACCGGAGGTTCTTGAAAAAACAGCACGTAACATCCCATTTGAAAATTTATCAATTATTGAAAACAAAACAGGTAAGATTACAAAGGAAAACGTAATCAATAAAATTGTGGCAAGAAACGAAGGCGGCCTTTGTTACGAATTAAATCCGCTTTTTTATTTTTATCTCATAGAAAATGGCTTTAACGCAGTCCTAACAGACGGTGTTGTTTATAATCATGCTGCTGAAGAGTATATTCAACTTGGAAGGACGCATGTAACGGTACTTTTAAATCACGAGGGACAGACGTATTTAATTGACACAGGCTTTGGGGGGAATTTACCTTTAAAACCTGTGCCTTTATCGGGTGAGACTGTTACTTCTGATAATGGAGAGTTTAGGGTTAGAAAAGTAAATCATGAACTAGGGGATTATTGTTTAGAGATGAAACTAAACAATAAGGATACTGAGTGGAAAATAGGCTATATTTTTGATTCGCAGAGATCTATTGAAGATGCGAATCTGAATGAAATCCAAACGATTATTTCCGAACACCCGAAATCCTCATTTAACAAACATCGATTAATCACCCGACTAACCAAAAACGGAAATATTACCCTAACTGATACCACATTTACCCAATGGGAAGATGGAATTCTTTCTAAAGAGACCATTGATCACAAGAAATTTTTAGAGCTGGCAAATCAACATTTTGGGCTATAAATTAAAATACGAAGACAAAAAACACTGATGACAGTAACAATCGCTGATCATACAGTGTTTTTTCTTTCGTACTTTTTATATTCCTAATATTTCAGCCAATTTCGTTTGATCAAATCCTAGGATTACTTCTTCTTTATCCCCATCTTTAATAACGGTTGCAGGGGTAGCAACAGCCCCAAGTCCAATCAGTTCATGCAAATATTGGTCGTTTTTCCGTATGTCTCTTTCTTCAAACTCAATCCCATTTTCTTTAAACCATAATTTTTCCGCATGGCAAGGCGGGCATGTTTCTTGGGAATAAATAATCACTTTTTTCATTTTATGACCTCCATTTCATTATAGCCATTGTACAATGAATTCTGTTTCTATGTGTACCATTTTATACTGAAGTAGTAAAAAGGATTAAGGTTTAGTTGGGGCGCATTAGAATTAGATTCATGTATGTTCATTTCGAAAAAGGTTACTAATATTAATTATGAATTAAGCAGTTCTTTTTCCATCATTCTCAATTTTTCCCATTGTATCCTTTTCAATATATCTAGCAATCACAGTACCTATTAATAAGGACCAAATAGGAGAGCTTATATTTAATATTGTAATATTGGATAATGCAATAATTAAGGCGAATGTTGTGCTTATTTTCATTGATGGACTAGAGAAACTTTGATGGATATTTTTGCTGAACACTCCAAGAAGTGAAAATCCAACAATGATGGAGATAAATTCTTTTGGTAAGGCTTGAATAAAAGGAACGAGTTTCCATGAAAATAAACCATAGATTAATAAGAGAGCACCTGAAACAACTGCTCCCATGAATCTTTTTTCCTTCGGACCTGCCTCTTCATCCGAACAAATGACGGTTGCCATACCGGCGATATTTGCCGATTGCCCCCCAAAGAAGCCCGAGATCACAGAAAATACTCCACTCAAGGAAACAATTCGATTTATGGGAGTATGATAATGATTTTGTTCTAATGCACCTATCCCAACTGCCACATCGTTACTTAAAATTAGTAATGCAAGTGGTATTGATACAGAAAGAAAGCTAGCTGTATTAAAATTTGGTAGTTGAATTTGTGGAAAAAACTCTCCTGGAACCAAATTGCCTATATTTATGGGATAGGTTAGGGATAATACAATCGTCCCGATGACAATTGCTGCAATCACAGGAGGAATTTTTGTCTTCCATCTACTAAAAACAAAAAAAGTGATCAGAGAAATACCCCCAACTAGAAAAAGTTGGGTTGAGGAAATAATAAAATTCACCATATATTTCATAATCATTCCTGACAGCATTGCCGAAATAATTTCCCTAGGTACCAAATTCACTAATCTTGAAAAAAAACTTAGTAATCCAACGAGTAACAACAACAGCCCTGAAACTATGTATGCCCCTATTAATTCATTGAAAGTAAACTGGTTTGTCATAGTGGCAAGAAATGCAACTCCTGTTAAGGAGTGACCCCCGACAATAGGAATTCGATAGTATAATGGTAAGAAAATTCCTAATAAGCCTCCAAATACATAAACGGCAAATATCCATAGGATGGTATGTGCTGTACTAAAATTTCCATTTGATGAGGCTTCTAGTATTAGAGCTGATGGTCCTGTTATCACGAATATTCCTGCAACTGTCCCCGCAGCTATATTTTTGGTATTTAGATCTAATAAAATATTCCTTCTCCATTTGCTTTTTTCTTGGGTACGATCCATAAATTTTGCCCCTTTTTAGTTAATCGTTCTTCTATTAGTTCCTTTCGCATGTATTTATTCCTTAATATATAATGGTTGCAATAGAAGCTGTTCTTTAATCATAGATGATTTCGAAGTTTTTAAAAGGTCCAATTTGAATCTTTTATTCTCATCCACTTTTTTCAATATGAAAGATTCTATCCAAACCGTTGATCCACTAAAACAAGGGTCGCTATAACTTTCAGTGAACTAGTCAAGGGAAAAAAGAAAAGAATAAAGAAAAATTGTATAAAAGAAGTTACACCCAACAAAGACTATCAACATAATCTTTTGAAGGGGTTTTTAAACATGAATAGATGGGAAAAATTGAACGAAATAATTGAAAGAATACCAACAATGTCTGATGAAGAATTAATTTCATGGAGTGAAGATTGTTCCAAAGAGTTAGAAAGAAGGAAAATGGTCAAAAAGCAAAAACTCATGAAAGCCAAAAAGGAAAAAAGAATGAAACGAATAAAATAAGAAGGTGCTGTTTTATGAAATCTGTTGATCAAACTGGATGACATCTGCATTTACTAAAGATGCAAAAGCGGATATTTCTCCATTTGGTCCCATGAATGGGCAAAGCGAATGTCAAAAATATCAATTAGAGATTCAATTCATTTTCGGCATTGCTAATTGCATATTTTCAACAAAAAAAGTTTTATTAAAAACTGTATTCAGGTTTAACAGGAATTTAAATATTTTCTATTGTCCTGATTTCACTACCATGCTATGATTAAAAAGATAAATGTGAACAATTTGTGAAATTTACGATGTATTAAATATGAGTCTCTTTTAATACGAAACAGCGAACCTGTTGATCGGTTAAAAGGTTTAACTCATATGACAAGGGAAAAATATTATAACAGTTGGTGCGTAACAGCGAACCTGTTTGAGGCGAACCGTTGTAATGATTCAAATGGGATTCCGCCTTTTTTAAGGAATCTTCAAAGAATCTATTACAATGGTTTTTATTTTTATTCCGTTATATAGTATACTTATAGAATAAACATCATTAACATAGTGATAATATTGAGTAAAAACAAGTGAGTTGAGTCATGTGAATAAATATGAAGCAGAATTCAGTAATATTGTTCGTGCCTACAGAAAACGTCATATGGGGAAAGGCCCTAGTCAAGTTCGAACAAAGTTTTGCAAAAACTGGGCAATTTGTGAATTGGAAGGTAATTTATCTCCGATTGAAAAATTTATTGCTTCCGCTGAAGATGGGAAACAAATGTTACGATCTGCTCGTACTGAAATGGTCAAGGAGATTTATAAAAAAAACTATCCCCAGGAAATGGAAGAATTACTGGGTGTAAAATTCATTCGTGTCTTTGTGGATATTGATATTGAAGACGACATGGGGATGTCAATCTTCGTGTTTGATCAAGATATTGAGGAAAAGTTTAACGTAAAAAGTTAAACCTAATGAAAATATCATTTCAACTATATTATTGTTGGCACTTGACAGCGATCCTGTTAAAGACTAACCACCTAGAGCTATTTGTCCGTTTTAACGGATGAATATTTTCTTAGGTGGTTTTTTATTCGATAAATAGCAATTGACATAATTAAGGAGGAAATGAAAATGGGGAAAACGCAACATCCAGGACCACAAAAAAAGGCAAAGTTACCTGCTCCTAAATACTGGGTAAGCCCAATTCCTTTTGGATTAGGAAAGATTAAACCGCAGCATATCCGTGATACGATGAAGATCGCTTGGGATAATAAAGATAATATCGGCTATGCTACACGGATTATTACAAAAGGGGTTTGTGACGGTTGTGCACTTGGTGTGTCTGGGTTATATGACCAAACATTGGATGGACCACACGTTTGCACCACACGTTTGAATGTGCTTCGATTAAATACAATGCCTGCAATTCAACCTGAAATCCTGCATGCAGACATTGATGAACTAAAGAAATATGATAGCACGGAACTTCGTAAGCTGGGCCGGATTCCTTATCCGATGATTCGTCGCAAAGGGGAACGTAAATTTTCACGGATTACTTGGGATGACGCCATGGATCTCATTGCAGAAAAAATGAAAAAGTTGGATCCAAAACAATATGCTTTTTATTTAACCGCTCGAGGGATTACAAACGAAAGCTATTATGTGGCAGCGAAAGTCGCGCGTTTTCTTGGGACGAATCATATTGATAACGCTTCCCGTATTTGTCACGCTCCCAGTAAAACAGCTTTAAAACGATCGATTGGTGTGGGAGCATCTACAGCCAATTATCTAGATTGGATTGGAACTGATGTCTTATTGTTTTGGGGAAGTGTTGCTTCAAACTCATCACCTGTATCTTCAAAATATATGCTTGAAGCAAAGAAAAAAGGGACCAAAATCATTGTGGTTAACCCATACCGCGAACCAGCCATGGATCAGTATTGGATTCCTTCAAACCCTGAGTCCGCCTTATTCGGAACAAAAATTGCCGATGATTTCTATCAAGTCAATATCGGCGGGGATATTGCCTTTATGCATGGAATTATGAAGCATTGGTTTGATATGGAAGTAAAAGCATATGGTTCGGCGATTAATCATGAGTTCGTAGAGGATCATGTAAACGGTTACGAAGAATTGAAGAAGAAGGTCCAAGATCAATCTTGGGAAGATATCATCGAGTCATCAGGCGTTTCAAAAGAAAGAATCATAGAATTAGCTGAACTTCTAGCAAACAGCAAAAATGCAGTATATGCGTGGGCGCTTGGACTGACGATGCACTCCTTTGCAACGGACAATATCTCTCAAGTCGCAAACCTGGCCCTCCTTCGTGGCCACTTAGGACGAAAGCACGCGGGTCTTATGCCGTTCCGTGGACACTCCAGTGTGCAAGGCAGCGGAGAAATGGGGGCAGATCCATTTGTTCTACCTGGCGGAGGCTGGGACGAAAAAAATGTAGAACGAATCGAACAGCTTTGGGGATTTGACCTGCCAAATTGGCAGGGGGATATCGTTGGCGTTACCCTAGAAAACATTGTCCTTCCAGAAGATCATGAGCGGAAAGTGAAATTATATTACCTTTCTGGTGGTAATTTCTTAGAAACGATGCCAGACCCTGACTTTATTGAGAAGGCCTTATCCGAACTGGAGATTCGTGTTCATCAAGATATTATTTTAAACACTTCGACGTTAGTTGATGCGAAAGAAGTGGTCATCGTGTTACCGGCGAAAACCCGTTATGAGCAAGAAGGAGGCGGCACGAGTACATCAACAGAACGGATGGTGTACTTCTCTCCTGAAATTACGGGTAACAAAAACATGATTGAAGAGGCACGTGCAGAATGGAAGATATATCTTGACCTTGCGAAGCGTGTGAAACCAGAAACAGCCCAATTGGTTGATTTTGCAGACGGTCAGGCCATTCGTGAGGAAATTGCCAAAGCAAACCCTGATTACGATGGAATCCAGCATTTGAAAAAGCAAGGAGACGTGTTCCAGTGGGGCGGTGCTTGGTTATGTGAAGATGGAGTTTGTCCAACTCCAGATAGCAGAGGTATGTTAATTCCGGTTGATATCCCGGATTTAAATAAAAAACCGGAACAATTTATTATTACCTCCCGCCGTGGCAAGCAGTTTAACTCGATGGTGTACAAAGAAGTAGACCCGTTAAACGGTGCCGGTCGTTACGATATTTTAATGAGTCCTGTGGATGGGCAAAAATTAAGCATTGCCGAAGATGAAGGCATTGTTGTTTATAACGGCTTTGGCGTCTTCCAAGGTACGGCTAAATTTGTTGATATTGCACAGGGAAATTTAGAAGTTCATTTTCCAGAAGGGAACTATTTGCTGCCGCGCGGTCGTTATGAGAAATTTGCCGGCATTCCGGATTACAACATCACTGTTAATGTAGAAAAAGCAGAACGATATCATGCACGGAAAGATACTCAATATTTAGAAAAGCCAATTGCTGATCTCGAAACAGAGGTTGGTTAAGGGTAAGAAAATCCATGGAAAGGGGTACTTCATTTGTTAAAGGAAATTACTACTTCTCAAAATATTGTCAAGTACAATGGACAAAACTTCATCGAGGAAGAGGATGACATTGCCGTTGAATCTGCCCTAACGATTATATTAGATGGAACGGAGTTTGCCACCATGGTGTGCACCCCTTCAGAATTGAAAGAATTGGTGGTCGGGTTCCTAGCCTCTGAAGGTGTGATACGAGTCTACCAAGATATTCAATCGATCCACATCGATGAAGAAAAAGGTTTTGCTTATGTTGATCTTGTAAATAAACATTCTATCCAAAAAGATTTCCATTCGAAGAGATTTATTGGTTCTTGTTGTGGAAAAGGGCGGCAATTTTACTTTCATAACGATGTAAAGACCGCGAAAACGGTTATGACCAAATTGACGGTTACACCAGAACAATGCCGTGAGTTAATGAAGGAAATGCAGGAAAACTCTTCACATTTTCAACAAACCGGCGGGGTCCATAATGCAGCTCTATGTACGAGAGGTGGAATTGTGGCAGCACGAACGGATATCGGTCGACATAATGCACTCGATAAACTATTTGGCTATTGCTTGATTAACCGTATACCACTTAAGGATAAAATCATTGCTTTCAGTGGCCGAATTTCATCCGAAGTGTTACTAAAAGCAGCCAAAATTGGTGTGGGAATTATTCTATCAAAATCTGCACCTACCAATCTTGCTCTAGATTTAGCAGAAGAACTAGGAATTACAGCAGTTGGCTTTATCCGAGCGAACGGATTTAATGTGTATACCCATCAGGAGCGCATACAAGGGATTGAAAATAACCGTTCATCAATATCTGTTTAATAGGGATTTTGAAAAATTCATTTAGTGGACAGATAATAGTGTCAGGCACCTCCATTTTAGAAGGTGCCTGACACTATTTTAATAACGTGAAAAAACCCAAGTGATTTAATCCTCACTTGGGTTTGATTTTTTTCGCGGAGTGCGATTGTCTTCTTACGTAATTGTTTTCACCGTTTGCAGTATTTTATTTACCAAGCTTTCAGCATCATCAGCCTCGATGGTTGTTAATTGAATACGGCAGAATGGTCTTACCCTGCATTCTAAACACCTTCTAAAACAGTCTACAATGCTAACATCTACATCATTCTGATAATGCAGTCGAAGAAGGTCAATGACTTTGTCCGCATCAGTTACCTTAATATTACGCTCACAAAACTTAGCCACTCTCATTCTACTTTTTCTTCTTTTATTAGAATACTCCTATTCCTCATCATAATGTGTAAATTGGATATCCAAAGTACGAAGGTAGGTTTGTAGACCCGCATCTTGGATTGGGATGATGAATGCTGGTTCCCCTGATTCATTATGATGAGAGTGCCACAGCCCTGGCGGGGTTACGAAGGCTTTTCCTGTTACCCAGTCAATTCGAATTGGATCAATAATTTGTTTTGTAAGAGGGTCTACCTTATCCCCCACTAATGTATAGGTCCCAGGTGCAGCATAAGCAACAAAGTCTAGGGCAACTGATTTATGACTGTGAGGCGCTTGGTTTGAGCCTACAGGAACAATACCGAACATAGCCCATAAAACATGTGTAATGGTTAAAGTTTGTTCGAAATTTTGATTATTTAATAGAATGGAGATACGATTTTTTAAATGGGCATCGGGTGCATTAGCTACCTCATCTAATTTTGCCTTCGCCTGTTCCGCCGTATAAAGTGTCGGCTTAAAACGTGCTTCTGTCGCTTTAGCTCCCAAGTAATCAAGAAGTGGAGTATCCAAAATATAGTAAATGGTGGAATCCTCAGACGCAAAATGACGACTACTTAATCCGGCTGGAAGTGTTAAAAAGTCACCTTTTTTCCAACTGATGGTTTGTCCATTGACCTCGGTTGTACCAGCCCCGGAAATAATATAGTATAATTCACTGGTTGCGTTTGGTTGCGTCTGAATCGAATCTCCTGCATTAATTCGGATAAAATGAGCGAGCAGGGATGGGCTCGTTGCTGGATATTTGGTTTTCAGCTCATTTGATAAATCCAATGATATAATACGAGTTTCTCCTGAATTATATAGTTCAGGTGCAAATTCTTTAGGAGGAATCGGACTAATAATCCCACTGCCAATTGGATCAGCAGCCGTACTATACTCGTAAAAAAGGGCATCCTCGGTCCAGTTTTCGCTTACAGTTCCAATATAAAATTCCCCAGGTTGAACATTTTTTGACATATGTAATCCTCCTTTGGTATGAAAAGTTTTTTTGTTCTTATCATTTATATTATAATACCAATTTAGCTATAATGGTAAATTTTTCTTTGGTATTTAATATAGGAAGAAAAAAGTAAACAATTTAAACAATTTAAAGAATATTCATTTGACAAATCTCTCTTATAAGTGTAATTTACATATATGGTTATAAATTAATTGGAGGTTTTATATAATGGAATTTAACAATGAGTTCGTAACAAATTTTGGAGAATCTCTTTACAACATTTGGACTAACAGCTTGGACAAGGTGACCGATTCTCAAAAAGAAATAGAAAATCTTTTGCTTCAAGCATTCGCAACACAAAAAGAATCATTGGAGAAAATTACTGGTGACATGAATTCCATCCAGGAACAACAGAAAAACCTAATTGCTGAAGTTCGCGATTACATAAAGGAAAATATTGAAACAGTTTACGGTGAAGAAACAAGCCAAACTTTCGAAAAGTGGAATGATGAACTGGATGAATTAAACACCCGTGTTCAACAGTTAACCTCATCTCCTTATAAAGAAAGTTTAAATTTATTAAATCAGGCACAAGAGCAGTTCCAACAATCAATTAATAATAGTATCGAACTGCAAAAAAAGGCTAGTGAAGAAGCTTTAAATCAATTTAAAATTGCACAAAAAGGCTTTATGGATTTATTTGAATCCAACACAAAAATGGCATTTAATTTATTTAAGTAGAAGATTACTTCTCCACTTTTAATTTAAAGATTGCCTACAAAAAAGACTACTTCCATATGAATAGGAAGTAGTCTTTTTATGTTGTAGTAGGTTTAGCCGACTTTTCTATGTTAGTGGTATAGATGTGAATGGATTGTTTTGGTTATGCTTTAAAGCTATCTTGCCATTTAAGTAACCGATGTTCTAAAAAGCGGACAATCGAGTCGGATATTTTACCCGCAAGAGCAAAGATGATAATGCCAACAAAGACAGTGTCTGTCTGCATAAATGAACGAGCATCTTGGATCATGAAGCCCACACCTCTATCTGCACCCAATAACTCGGCGACCACTAAGCACATCCAGGCAGCGCTTAGAGCTAAGCGTATACCAAGTAAAATATTCGGTAAAGAAGCTGGAATCATGAGCTTAGTGATTTGCTCTATTCGGCTGTACTCTAAGATTTGAGCAACATCGTATAGTTTTTTATCTACATTACGAATGCCTAAAAAGGTTTGTAAATATAAAGGGAAAAAGGCCCCTAAAGCAATGAGTAATATTTTAGATAATTCACCAAACCCCAACCACATGATAAATAGTGGTGTAATCACAAGCAGTGGGACAGTGCGGAGCATTTGGATACTTGGGTTTAAATATTCCTCCGCCCTTTTGTTCATGCCAACAATGACACCTATTAATAATCCAAGAAAACCGCCAATAGCAAAACCGAGAAATGCTCGAAATAAGCTAATTTGCAAATGCTTAGCCATCTCCCCTGACTGGACTAGTTCTATGAAGCGGTTGACAATTAGCAGTGGTGAAGAAAATAATTGTTCGGACAAGATTCCGAGTGAACTTAACAATTGCCATAAAAACAATACGACAACAGGCAGCGTTAATCCTCGCCAAATAGAGTAACTTTTTGTTTTTGCTGCTTTCTTTTTCTTAATGGAAATGGCTTTGTTCTGTGCAATTGTTTGTGTAGACATTGATATCATCCTTCCTTTTTTTAGTTAAATGCTCCAATCTTCTATTTCGTTAACTTGGTGATCAAGTAGTTTCAAGATAACAGTTCTGTATTCTTGGAATGCTTTACTAATCCTTTTTCTTGGATAAGGTAAATCAATAGGGACAATCCCTTTGATTCGCCCTGGCTTTGCATCCATGACGACGACTTTGGAGGACAGAAAGATCGCCTCATCAATATCATGGGTGACAAGCATCATTGTCGTCTGATTTTCCTCCCATATTTCAAGTAACGCTTCTTGGAGATGGTTGCGGGTGAAGGCATCTAATGCACCAAACGGTTCGTCTAACAATAACACTTCAGGATTCCTCAGCAAGGCCCTTGCGATGGCTACCCGTTGCGACATTCCCCCGGATAATTGCCGCGGATAGGCGTTTTCAAATCCGTTAAGTTTTACAAGTGAAATTAACTGGTCCACTTTTGAACGTATATCCGGATCTTTTAATGACAGGTTACCTGCAATATTTTTTTCTACGTTTAACCATGGAAATAAACGATGCTCTTGAAAAATAAAGCCGCGATCCTTAGAAGGTCCATTCACAGACCTTTCAGCAATCATAATCTCGCCTTCAAAATCTAAATCAAGTCCAGCAATCAATTTTAATAATGTACTTTTTCCGCACCCGCTGGGACCAATAATCGTTAGAAACTCACCATATTTTACGGAAAGATTAAAATCCTCTAAAACTCTAATACTTTCATTGTCACTGTTAAACGTTTTTCTTACATGATTAATTGTTACTGTGGCTACCATAATGTTCATCATCCTTTCTTAAAATAAAAAAAGAGATTCAGCGAGAAGACATATGTGTCTTTTCGCTGAATCTCCAGTAGACTAGTCGATTCATTCGAATGAATTAATTTATAACAATTTAACATGGTTAATAGTAATAATCAAGACATTAAAACCAACTAAATTTATAGGAATAATCAAAAAAGTAATTGACAGACTATTTGGAACCCTGATAAGATGCATTCATACACAAACCACTTGCCAATTTAGTCCAATTAAATAAATAGTGATAGAATCCACTAGTCGACTAGAGATTTAACAAAGAGAGCATCAAGCTCACTTTGTTGGATCTCTTTTTGTTTTTCTGAAATTAAACCGACTATATCGCTAGGTTAAGTGGGAAATAAAGAGTCAGGAGGCGAATGAAAAGAGGTTTACGCTGGATTTCAAAAAATATAAAACTTGATAACTAGGAGGAATTTAAAAATGACAGCTTCTCAAACAAAACAATTAAAAGTGGTACCACAAGCAGGAAGAATTGGTGCAGAAATTCAAGGTGTTCAATTAAGCGGGAAATTAGAATCAAGTATCCTAAATGAAATTAAACAAGCACTAAACGAGTACAAGGTTGTGTTTTTTAAGGGGCAAAATCATTTAACGGATGCATCCCAAGAAGCGTTTGCAACATTATTAGGTGAACCATATGCACATCCGACCGTACCAGTAAAAGATCATACGAACTATATTTTTGAGTTAGACTCTGCGGTAGGTGCAAAAGCGAATCATTGGCATACGGATGTTACCTTTGTTCCTGAAGTTCCGAAATACTCCATATTAAGAGGGGTAACCATTCCAGAGGTTGGCGGTGATACGGTTTGGGCAAATACGAATGCAGCGTATGAAGACCTTCCGGATGGCTTAAAAAAATTAGCTGATAAGTTATGGGGAATTCATTCCAATGAATTTGATTATGCACAGTATAAACGAAGTGATATTGATGTTAATGAAGTGACAAAAAAATATCGTGATGTTTTTGAATCAACGGTTTTTAAAACAAGACATCCAGTTGTACATGTTCACGCCGAAACCGGCAAAAAGCATTTGTTATTAGGAGGATTTGCGGGAAGGTTAGAAGGCTATACAACAAGCGAATCTGAAAGATTGTTAAGTATCTTTGATTCTTATGTGACTCGTTTAGAAAATACCGTCCGCTGGAAATGGTCGGAAGGGGATGTGGTCATTTGGGATAACTTGGCCACCCAACATTATGCAGTTGCAGACTACGGGGATCGTCATCGTGTGGTACGACGTGTAACAGTCGGAAAAGACGTACCTGTTAACCAAGAAAATGAAGTCAGCCAATTAATAGTTAAAAAATAAGATCGAACGGATGGCAGGAAAGGAGGTTCCGATAAGGAGATTACGCTCTTTCTCGAACCTCTTTTCTATCATAGTCAGGATCCACACATGCAGCGGGCGAAGCTACGTGATACGAGGAGGTTATAATATGAAAAAATATCGTAAGCATTTATTTGGATTATTTATGGTCATTTCCATGATACTTTTATTAGCAGGATGTGGTTCATCCGCAGAAAAAACAGCTGCAAAAAATGCTCCAGTTAAAGTGAATATTGCATTAAATGGAAAAATGGGCCCTCTAGTCATTGCTCGGGAAAAGGGCTGGTTCGAAGAAGAGTTTAAGGCACTGAATGCCGACGTTAAATGGAGTGAATTCACAAGCGGCCCCCCGCTTTTAGAATCACTTGCTTCCAATCGTGTTGATTTATCGTTTTTAGGAGATGGTGCGTTAATCGCAGGTTTAGATAAAAAACTTCCATTTGAAGTGATTGCCCAAACCGGTACAGGAGAATCGAATGTTCGGATTTTAGTGCAAAAAAATGGAGATATTAAGAACATTAAGGAATTAAAGGGAAAGACCGTGGGTGTTCCTCTTGGGACAACGGCTCATGTATATCTAATTAAAGCATTGAAAGCGAATGGTTTAACGACGGATGATGTGAAACTCATCAATCTTCAACCCGATGATGCCCAAGCGGCCTTCGAATCCAAAAAATTAGACGCATGGTCCGCGTGGAATCCGTATTACCTAAATAATGTTGAAAAAGGGAATGCAGTAACTTTAGATGTTAATAAAAAAATATTTGCCCCTGGTGCTATTATAGCAAGACAAGGCTTTGCAAAAGAACATGCTGAGATTGTTCAAGCCTATTTAAGAGTGTACCAAAAAGCAGCCGATTGGCAAATTGAAAATCCAGATGAAGCATCGGAAATATATTCACGTGCAACCAAACTTCCAGCAGAACTAATTAAGAAAATCATCACAGCCGAAAAACCCAATATCCTTTTTACAGAAGAATCAATTAACGCACAACAAGATTCCATTGACACATTAGCCGAAGCAGGCTATATCCAGAAAGCATTTAAGTATAAAGAACAAATCCATAATGAGTACCTTGATGCAGCTTTTAAAAAATAGCAATAAAAGCAAAAATAAAAGAGTGCCTGACACCATCCAATAATATGGCTGGTGTCAGGCACTTTTTTGATTGAGACGTATATGTTCCCATCCATATTGAACAGCTTTGAAACCCCTCGACAAATATCTACATAAACCTGCTATAATAAAAGCAATCAAATAAGGAGGTGAGAATGATGGAAAAAACACTCCAGTTGATTTTGGACAAACTTGATTCCTTGGACCAAAAGGTAAACACGATGGACTAAAGAATCACTGGCATGGACCAAAAGATAACTGACATGGATCTAAGATTTACTACTGAACTAAAAAGACAAGGGGATTTAATACATCAATTAATTAATACAGTAGCAGAAACGAATATAAGGATTTCCGAAACAAACGAAAGAATGGATGCAATGGAAACGAAAGTAGACATTGTTATAAATGATGTGAAAGAAATAAAAAATTCTATGGCCACAAAATATGACCTTGAATATTATGACCGGATGATTTCCGAACACTCCAGGGAAATTCACAAGTTGAAAAATAGCTAAAACTAAAACTCTCCAAATAGAATCCTCCATAATAACCTATTTCAATATATTTAAAACCTTGATCTTTCTTATATTAAATGACTTTGTGACTTTGGGATCAGTCCTCGGGTGCGTTAATGCTTTAACGTGCCGGGGGACTGACCCGAATTTTCTGAATAGAGACCTTCCCTTGTTCAGCAGATGAAAGATGAAGTGAAGAAAATGAAAGATTTATATTCGTAGGGGTGTGCCATTTTTGGTACACCCTTTTTAGTATAATTCAATTTGTAAGGCAATGACGATTTACACAGCTCTTATTTCGATAAGAAACAATAGAAGATAAAGAAAAAGGGGAGAAAGTTATGAAAAATTTTAAACGATTTACAATCATTTTGTTAACGGTTATGGCAGCTGTTCTTTTTACAGCTTGTTCAAGCATTGATAAAACAAGTGAGAACGAAACAAAAGCAAAGACTGGCGAGGAGCAAACACCAAATAAGGAAACGATGAAGGAAGAAGCCAAAAAGGCGGTTGAAGATATATGGGTGAAATACAAAGGAATAAATGCGGTTGATACGGGATTAAAAGGTATTAAGATAACCTTAGCGGATGTAGCGGTTACTGATAAGGCAGAGGTTGAAGAAGAGGGGAAAAAGGTTAGTAAATCTGTTGTAGCTGTCCATATGCTTGTCGAAAATACCACTGCAGGTCAGGTGTTTAATGTTTATCCAGACCAAGCTACTTTAACAACAAGCACGGGCGAACAAGTGGAGATTGATATGTGGAATAGTGATGATATTGGCGGAGAAATTAACGAAGGCGTCATAAAAGAAGGAGATATCTTCTTCTATTTGGAACGAGGACACGGCGAAGAAATTAATTGGATTAAGTTAACATTTTCTGGTGATTATACCGATCCATCAGGAGATTACGAAAAAGACATTTATCATGATTATTCCATGAAAGTAAACTTAAAATCTAAAACTGGGGAGAATTAACATGAAAAAAACTTTAATTTTTATTACCACAATAATTGTTGCATTTTCACTATCGGCATGCAATTTGTTTGGGCCATCACCAGATGAAGTGACAACTGAATTCCTAACAAGTGTTCAAAAAGGGGAATGGGAAAAAGCATCTAAATATGTTAACAATACAGATACAAAGAAAACGTTAAAAGAATTAACCTCATCAAAAGATGAAGAAGCTAAGTTTATGCTGGGCTTATTCAAAAAAATGAGTTTTACGGTTGGCAAAGTAAAAGAGGCGGATAAGAAAGCGACAGTGGAATCCACAATCAAAACGGTTGATATGAAAATCATCCTTGGGACAATTATTGAAGAAGTGATGCAGGAAGCTTTAGCACAAGCTTTTTCAGGTGAAGAGGCAGATGATGAAGCGATAGAAAAAGAAATGACGAATAAATTAGTAGCAGGCGTGAATGAACCTTCAGCTAAAAAAGTAACTAATAAGGTTAAAATCAATTTAGTAAAAGTAGATGGCTATTGGAAAGTCGATGTCGATCAAGAATTATTGAATGCACTAACAGGTGAGCTTACTTCTGTTGGAGATGAGATGGAAGGAGGCAAGTTAAATCCATTTGGTAAATAGAAAATTTGTTAATAATGTCAGTAAAGTTAGGAGAATGCCAGTTATGGCTTATTCATTTGAATCAATTGCACAACTTGATCACTCGAAAGAATTTGCACGCTTGCATCAAAAGTTTAATCAATTTAATCCGTTCAAGGTGTTAAGGGTAGACCAGTTTGAAATTAGGCATTCCAATGTTCTTGCTTGGTTATTGGATCCAAATGAAAATCATCAGTTGGGTAGTTTTTTCATAAAAAAACTACTATCACGGTTAGTTACACGGGTTGAAAATGAAGAGAAGATAGAAGGAAGTGATTGGTTTACTTACCTGTATGCTTCTTTTTCTGATGTTGAAGTCTCTCGTGAGGTAAAAACAGACACCAATCGTTTCATTGATTTATTGGTAGTCGTGCCATCACTTAAGCTAGTGATAGTGATTGAAAACAAATTTCATTCGAATGAATCTAGTGGGCAGCTAGAGGATTATTTGACTTATACACGTAATCGGTTCGGAGCTGATGGATATTCAATTGTTCCTATTTTTTTGACACTGACAAGTGATACGCCTTCCTATCCAGATTACTGGATAGTGGACTATCATGATGTGTTAGAAATTATTAAGCTACATATCGAATTACATAAAGAGGCAATTTCCGACAGCGTCTATGAATTTTTGGTTTATTATACAGCGATATTGAAGGAACAGCTTGTCCAGGATGAAGAGTCAATACAACTAGCCCTGGATATTTACCAAGCGAATAAGGCAGCGATTGATGTCGTTTTCCTTAGTCAGCACAGCGAGCTGCTCAGACAACCGCGTTATCAAAAGGTGCTTGAGCAAATCGGTACAAGCACCGAAAAGCAGCAACTAGTATTAAAACAAATATATGAAAAAAAGAAACAAACGATTGATTTTATTTTTAAAATGGGTAGTAATGTCCTTCGCGAGGCTTTTTTAACATTTGTAAAAATAGAGGACATTCCTGAAGGCACATATAAGGTACATATTCAAGTACCTAATTTCATTTTACCCGAATGGCAAGATTTTGCAGAAGTAATCGGAGAACCTGAGCAAGGGTATTGGTTAGGACATGGATTAATTATTTGGTTCGAACGGACATGGGATGAGCGGTTAAAGGTTAATGTAGAAGTAGGTCCCACCCCTTTTGAAAAAAGGATAAAGCTTTTAACTGCACTTGAAAATCAAGGTATACAAATACGGCCTTCTGCAAAACTGGAGGGGAAGAAATACACGAAAATCTTTACAAAAACAACAGTTATTTCCGATTGGGCCAATAAGCAGGAAATTGTCGAGGGGATGGAAAGTTTATATCATGATACCGATATCAAATCGCTGTTTAAAAGGATTGCCCTTGCCATAGAAAACATGGATGTAGAGATGGAACAAAAAGACCAGTTGGAAAGGATTATCTATCAGGCAAATCAAGTTATAGATAAAATTCCCGAAGATGCGTTTATAAAATTTGCTCAAGTATATGATATCCCTGAGGATAATTTCCACATACAAAATCGTTTCGCATCATTCGTTATCCCAGCTTTTCGAGAACTTGAAAAAAACTATGGGAATACACGAGAAAAATGGTGGTGGCACAACAGTACATTCACTTTTTGGTTTGAACGGTTAAAGGATGATCGCTTAAAGTTAACATTAGAGCTGGGGCCATTATATGCCGATCAACGGCAAGCAGTCATTATTGCCCTTGAATCAATGGGACTTCCGTTTGCATCGAAATCAAAGCAGCAAACTGCAAGATTTACCCGTATATTTTCAAAATCCAAAGTCATAAAAGATTGGGATGATGAGGAAGCAATTTTTAATGAAATGGAAGAGTTGTTCAAAGATCAAAAAAATCAATCAATCATCGAAATGATTAATAAACTAATAGATAATTGTTGACATGAACTCTGTAATGGAATGTCAATCAATACAGAAGGCACACCCAAAAAGGTGTGCCCTTTGTATTATCCTTGGTAATTTGTATACCAACCCGGCCTGCGGTTTGTATAAATACTTCCGTTTGGTGCATAGGAGAAGTGAATATTTTGTTCTTTAAGCTTTGTGATAAGCTCGTTTAGTTCCATATCACCTACGAGCCAAAAGGCGCCATAATGATCTCGTTGGTCTATAACTTCATATCCCAGGTTCTCTAAATATGCCTTTAAACCTGCTTCAGCGATGGTTAGGTGTTTCTGGTTAACCACTTCTTTTGTATCAGTTATTAGGGTTTCTACTTTAGTATGAACGGTAGATTGAATCAAATGGTCCTCTCCGGTAGCTTGAGTTATAGGTTGGTTTATTTCCTTTGATTTTTGGCCCAACTCAGCTTTATCTCCAGGAACATCCTGAACCTCATTTTTTCTTGTAAGCGAAATCGTCATTGTTTTTGGAGGTCTGTTTAAATCAATTTTTCCAGACGGTTCAATCTGATATTGCTTAAGAGTGTCCCATAGAGAATCGAGTGCTTTTTCAGGATTGTAATAATATTCACTTCCCCGAACTCTCCAAAATCTCCATCCACATCTTTCTAATATTCTCTGGCGATTCATATCATAGTCATATCGTTCAGGACCGTGCCAATAATCACCATCACATTCCACGGCAATTCGACCTTTAACTCCTTCAACGACTAAATCTATTCGATAACCAGCTACTTCAAATTGAGGGATTACACGATATCCCTTTGCTGTAATTTGATCATAAACAACGCGCTCAAAGTCACTTTCACATTTTTCTCGATTGGTAGTGTGAATTTCTCTCTCAGGATTCTCGCAATAGGAGATTAACTGATAGCGCATATCATCTTTATTTCTTAGGTCATTAACGGTCGGGGTATGGAAGAGCCATAACTGGTCTTTAGCCCGGCTAACAGCTACATTGAAACGACGTTTGTCTTTCTCGGTAGTGAGAGCTTTCATCGCTGTTTCACCAGGAGCAGCAACCATACTTAAAAACATAATATCCCTTTCGTCCCCTTGAAATGCATAAGCGTCTCCACAAATGAGGTTTCGTTTTTCCATTTCTTCAGGTCCAATTTCTTGTAGAAGTTTTTTTTCGATGAGCTGGGCCTGACCTTCATTTTGTAGACTAATCACACCCATCGATTTTCCCTTATAAAGAGGGTTCTCAATACAATCTTTAATTTCAGCTACGACTGCCTCTGCTTCTGGTCTGTTAACTACCTTTTGACTAGAGCCCTCTCGGTGTCCATTAGGGATGTGCCTAGTCTTAATTGGCTCCAATCGATTTGGCGGGTATTCCCTTAAAGGAATTAATGGTGTATGGGTATAACTAATTCGGTTAGAAAATTGTATAATCTCTGGCATGCAGCGGAAATGTTCACGAAGTGTAATTCGTCCGCCAAATAACACATTCGCCAAATCGAAAAATGAGTTTTCAATATCTAATAAATCGGCAAGCTTAAAGTCATATAAATATTGTTTTCGTAAAAATTGAATTTCTTCACGCTTGATTCCGACATATTCAGGACTGATTTGTTTATCATCCCCAACAACAATTAGTTTTTTGGCTATATATTGAAGAATGACAGCTTCAGGTCCTGATTGGCTTGCCTCATCAATAATTACTACATCAAAAAGGTTAGGTTTGATTTCGAATGTCTCAAAGATGCGATACAATGGCATAATCCAAGCCGGAATCGCGTCACGACAATACGACATATGATACTGGGCATCACGTAAATGAATGGGGGCGTTTTTCCCGGTTCCTTTACCAACTTTTCTCATGGAAGTTGTCCAGGCAAGCAAATGTTGCCGCTGCCCTTCTGTTAAAGTAGATAAAGTGGAATACCAGGCTTTAAATGCACCAAGTTCAGCCGTTATTTGCTTCATGAATCGATTATTTTCTTCCAGTTCCTTTTTCAGCGTGCTTTCACTCGTCTGTGAAAAATCGTGAAACCATTTGTCTACTTTGGCCCACTGCACCGCTTCCTCAAAGTGTTTAAACTTTTTTAGATATTCCTGAAAATCAAATTTGTGCGTAAGTTGAGAGTATAGCTTTGGCATTACTTTTTTTAGCTTGTGCATGTATATTTCACAACGTTCCAATTTTCGACTGTATTCATCTAGATTAGAGATGACAACACCAGCTGAAACATAACCAGCAATGTCTCTGGATTTAATAGCTTGAATCAGTGCTGGTGTAATGGGATGTTGCGAATTCAAATCAATTGAACTCTCGATATTATGGATTAACTTCATAAAAGAATGTTCTATTCCAGTTAATTCTTCCTTTATTTCAAGGAAATCCAGTTGGCTAAGAAGTAAAGTTACTTGATCAGTACTTAAATTATGTACTGAAACGATTCCTTTTTCATTTGTCTCTGTTATTTTTTCAATTAAATCCTGCATTGTAAAAAGAAGAGTGAATGGTTCTAGAATGTTTTGTAACTGTGCAATTTTCATGGTTCGAGACGTAGATACCTTGTCAATGGATTGGATATGAAGCTGCTCAGCAATCATTTGTTCAGCCTTTTTAATCGTTACATCCACTTTTACTGTTTCTTCTAAAAGTGTGATGGATTCTAATTGATCACATTTACGACCATCAATTCGCACATCTTTGATGATATACCAAGCATCCTTGACCACCTTTGGACGCATTAATGGGACGCCAAACCCGTTGCCACTTACTAAATGTTGTTTTAACAAGGTGACATCCGAATTCAATTGGATTAATGGAACATTTCCTTGCCCGCTAATTTCAACAAGATTATGGATTTGTGCAAGGTCCTTGATAGAATCAACATACATCATGACTTGCTTATAAAATTCTTCCCAAGGAGGGAATTTCCCACCAAGCAGATCAAGTTTTGCTTTGTTCACCCATTCTTCATTAAGTTCATCAATGGATACGAAGGATTGACGAAGATTCAGTAACAGCTTCTTTAGATTCGACCTTTGTCCCGCAGAGATATCCAAGAACAAATCTAAACCCTCCTGAATAGGTGGGTCGAACAGCTGTATTTGATTTTGTAAATCCATTTCTTTTTGTACTAGATTTTTAAATTCACTGACTTCAAGTAATAGGTCAGAAGCAGGTATAGATAATTGAATTTGTTCTTGGATATCCTTGTCTAGCTCGTTCAATAAAGCTACGAGTTCCAATGCTTCAGAATTGGTTAAGGGAAGGGGAGTGGTCATCTCCATTCGGTCCATTAACCAATGATATTTGGACTTTTCGCTGTTTAGCTTATTTGCAATGGTTTGAGCGGTCCCTTTATAACGTCCATCGAGAAAATTGTGTTCATAGGTTTCTTGTTCACGAATGGACCTTAGTTTTTGCTTGTAAAGGGCATCTTTTTCTTTTCTTATTTTTAGATCAGTGGAGAGATCATTGATTTTTTTTGATGTGATATCAGGGTTCCAGGAATCTCTTCTATTTGAAATGACTTGGACCACACTTTCTAAATCTTTAAAGGACTTTGAATCAGCACCAAGTAAACTGACACACAAAGCTTGTAATTCAACAGGAATTTTATCCTTTAAAACCTTTAAAGCACGGGGTGTTTGACTTGTGATTAAAACCCGCTTCCCAGTAGCTAATAAATGGGAAGTCAAGTTGGCAATGGTATGACTCTTACCAGTTCCTGGTGGTCCTTGAACAAGCACACCATTCCGTGTTTCTAAGTTTGTGACGATCCTTTGTTGTTCATCGTTTGCTTCTAAAGGAAAATAGATTTCAGAATCACTTAAGTCTGCTGTTTGAGATGAAGAACGAGATTCTCCATCCTGGTAATCATCTATTTCGTTGAAGATTCGCGCAATTCCAAGTGGAATATCCATTGTCCCGTTGCTAGTATTTTCTATGATCGTGCTGCAAGCCTGTTGGAACCCTTTTTCATTTCTCTTTCGTAAAATGAGGGCTGGACTAAAAGAAACAGCAGGGTCTTTTGAAGCATTGCGAACACTATGTAAAACATCTTCATCATAATAACCACTTGCAGACACCGATTGGACAAAAGAACGCAAAATGGTGTCTAATAATTCTTTGTTCCATAAATCTTCATGCAAAGTATTCATTTTTTCATTTATTGGTTCTAGCGCTTTATTATCTAGTCTATCTTCCAGTTCCAGCATATCCTGCTCGATTTCAGGTTTAATTCCTTCGGCAGGAGGTATAACACGAATCACTCCATTATTGGAGTCAAATTGGAAGGTACAAGGCACTGTTACTAGATGGCGGTGAACTTTATTAGCGTTAGTTGTCTGCCAATTCAACAATCCAACCCCAATGACTAGCTCGAATTGCTCGCCTAGTTTTTTTTGCTTTTGGTATATGGTAAATAGTTTTTCGTAAACTTCTTGGATTCTTTCAACACGAATTGCTTCACTTTGCCATGGCTGCCATTTGTCCTTTATGTAAAGGTCAAAGTTACTTGTAATTTCAGGGTAATCTTTAAGGTGAAGATACTGTGGCTCTTCTGATTCCGCGTTCTCAGAATCAGGATTTGGTATCATTTCTCTTAGTTTCGGTTCGTTTTTTGGATTGTCAATTTTAATAGTGGTTTCAATCCAAGCTGATATTGATGCCGGTGGACAAGGAAAAATAGGTGTGGTTGGTTTTTTAACTTCCACCCATTTGTCTTTCACTCCAGTATGATTGATGGGGGATAAACACTCCGGTTCATCAGGAATATCCCCAATCCACAAGGTATTTTCATATTGCTGTAAATCGAGTATTAATGGTGCCTTTAATAATGAAAGCTCTTTTAAATAATGAAAGAGCCTTACTGTCCGTTCTTTATTTAACGAAGAAGAGTCCAAAGAAATTCATCCCTCCACTAAAATATCAATAAAATTACAATTTATTTTATGTTACGACATTAAATTATATCACTTAGGATTAGGTTTAGAAATGGCCAAAGTCACCTCTACTGTACATGGTTAGATGATTCTTCTATCTTTGACAACCGAAAGAGATGATTCTAAAAGCGATGAATATTTCCTGTGCTAATAACAAGGGGAGGTTGAGCTTTGTGGTGATCCAACCTGAATAACTGGAAAGTACGTTGCATAAAGAATAAATGCGAAGAATGGTGGAGTTAAACCGTGTAGGTAAGAATGTTGATTTGATTTGATCACCTTGCCCACCTTCCAGACCTCGATTTGTATGATTCTCATCACACAATGATCGATACTTTTGTCGTATTCTTTATAGGTAGAGTAGCCATCATGGTTGATTGGTGTTGGCAAGAAGAGGGGGGTTTTCCGATGGAGGCTTCAAACATTCTATTGAGTGCTCCACTGCAAAAATTATTGGACGAGCATATGTTGCTCCGAGCAGATATGGATCTTATCTATGAGATCACAGAAGATATAGAATATGATTCGGGACCTGCTGTGGTTCAACTGTTTGAGGAATTGTACAATCGTGTTTCAGCTTTCAATTTTAAGTTGAAGACACATTCCAAACGTGAGGAAGAAGGGTTATTCCCAATGATTGCCCGCCATCTAGGAGAGAATGATAGAACAATCGAAGAGATGGAATCTAACATGAGAAGGCAGATCAGCATTTAGAGGATTTTCTTACTGAAACTAAACAGGCAGGGTTGACCATTGATGTTAACGCTGCGGAATGGATTACCGTATACGCTGTCCAAGCACTTGCTACCTTAACACAACACTTCGCGAAGGAAGAGAAAGTGCTGTTTCCGTTGGCTGAAAACATACTGTCGGTTAACGAGAAGCAGGATCTTGAACGGCTGTTTCAGGTATGAAAGAATATCGGCCCAAGAACTTTCCATAAAATATAAAACACTCACAAATGCGTTTAATCAACGTTTGTGGGTGTTTTTTAATTACATTGCAAACTACTTTGATCATAAAACGAACGTGATTGGATGGAGCGGAATAACCTGTCTTTCTACTAAATCATGGTTTCCAGTTGTTCAAACACAATTGATACAAATTCATTTTTCCGAAAAAAGTAGTTTTTAATAAAAAAATCTTTCTAAATATTCAAGAAATGAAGTATAATAAAAAACAATAAAGAAGTTCCTGCAACATTTTTTAAAAATGAAGTATTGACTGCACAGTATGGAGGGCTTATGAAAAGTTTTGAAACGATTATTAAAGAAAAGTATGATACCTTATCACCTGGGCAAAAAAAAGTTGCCAAATATTTGATAGAGAAACTGGATGAATCCGCTTTTAGCACAGCGATGATGATTGGACGAAAGGTAGAAGTTAGTGAAACCACCGTCATTCGTCTTTCCTACGCATTGGGATTTAATGGTTTCAGTGAAATGCAGAATTACATTCAACAGCAGATCGTAAACAAAAGTTTGCATCCATTTAGTTCAGATCCGCAAGTAGAAAGGAAAGAGGAAGAGCACACTTCTCTCTTTACAGAGAT
This sequence comes from Neobacillus sp. MER 74, assembly GCF_023714155.1. NCBI lineage: Bacteria > Bacillati > Bacillota > Bacilli > Caryophanales > Bacillaceae > Neobacillus > Neobacillus sp. MER 74. The sequence continues at coordinate 9,951 of NZ_JAMAUV010000018.1, read as the reverse complement.
CCTGGAAAAGGAAATTCTTTCCCAGCGGCAAACCAATCATCAACTGAATGAAACAGAATTATGGAAGGTTGTTAATGAATTAATCAATGCCGATCGAATCTTCATTTTGGGAATGGGTGCTTCATATGCGCCGGCACACTGGTTTTCATTTCAGCTCCATTCTCTTCGGGATCAAGTAACACTCTGCCCATCAACTGGAGAAATCTACGAGCGGTTGGGGGATTTAAGTGAGCGTTCTGTTTTATTTATTATCTCGTTTCCGCGTTATTCGAAGGAGACCCTGCATATTGCAGAGTGTGCCAAAAAACAGGGGATTCCATTAATTTGCGTGACCGACCGTTTATTGTCTCCCATTGGTCGAATCGCTGACCTTACATTAACCACGGAGGAAGATTCAGAGTCGGCCGCCTATTCCATCACACCAGCCATCCTATTGTTGGATTTTATTATTGCCGGAATGAAGATGAAAGATTCTCATCAGATTCAAGCTCGGCAGCAGAAATTAGAGGAGCTTTACAGTAATTACCATGTATTTATTGAATGAAAACTTGTGAGGAGAGGAGAAATTTCATGAGCCAGCTTATTCATTATATAGATGAACAGGAGCAAACCATTTTAAAGACTTATGCTGACCTGCACCAATTGGCTGAACCCAGCTGGCAGGAACAAAAGACGTCCCATTATATTCAGGAAGAGTTAGCAAAAGCGGGGATATCCTTTAAGACCTTCCCTGGTCATTATGGGATTATTGCCGATATACCAGGTGAAGGCGACGAAATCGTTGCTTTACGTGCGGATTTGGATGCCTTATTACAAGAAGTGAAAGGAAAGGTCCAACCCAATCATTCCTGTGGGCACGATGCTCACAGCACGATGGTACTACATACTGCCTTGGCTTTTGCAGCTTGTAAACCAACTGGATTAAAGCCGGTTCGTTTCATATTCCAACCAGCAGAAGAAAAAGGCGAAGGTGCACTACAAATGATCCAAGATGGAGCATTGGAAGGTGTCCACTACTTATTTGGTGTCCATCTTCGACCCTGGATGGAAGTTCCGATGGGGAAAGCCGCTCCTGCCATTGTTCATAGTTCCTGTGCCACCATATCCGGTGTTATTAAGGGAAAACAAGCCCATGCATCGCGGCCCCAGGATGGTAACAATTCGATCGAAGCTGCATCTTACGTTATCCAAGCCTTGCAAAACATTCGACTAAGAAGCCATGATTCTTTTTCGATAAAAATGACGGGCTTACATGCTGGGGGAAATTCCTCCAATGTCATTCCTGAAACGGCAAATTTTATATTAGATTTACGGGCAGCAACAAATGAAGCCATGGAAGAGCTGCAGTCCAGAGCATTAGATTTGCTAGAGAAAGTAGGTGCTCTTACTGGGACAAGAATAAACGCCACCGTGGAAGAATTTGTTCCAGCCGCAAGATTAAATAAAGAAGCGATTAAGATGGCAAAGGAGGCTGCGGCCACAGTTATGGGAGACGAAAATGTGGTGGACAACTGTATTTCACAAGGGGGTGAAGATTTTCATTTCTATACCCATCAAAATCCGGAAATAAAGGCGACCATGATTGGACTTGGCTGTGACTTGCGCCCTGGTCTTCATCACCCGGAGATGGAATTTAATCAGGAAGCACTCCTCTATGGAACGAAAATATTATCAAGTCTAGTTTATAAGGCTGCTTCAAATAATCATAAAAATAAACGGTAATGGGGGATAATGATGAAAAAGTTTATGGTTGGTTTGGGTATAGCGTGTCTAGTCCTGATCATGGCTGCGTGCGGTGGGAGCAAGGATGCTAGCGGTTCAGCCCAAGGAGATACACTAAAGTCGATTAAAGATAAGGGAGAAATAAAGATTGCCCTTGAGGGAGCGTACCCTCCGTATAACTACATTAATAAAAGCAATGAGTTAGAAGGATTTGACGTGGATATTGCTCAAGAAGTGGCAAGAAGACTTGGTGTGAAAGCCGTTTTAGTATCAAACCCATGGGATAGTATGATCCCTGCATTAACGGGGAAAAAGTTTGATATTATCATTTCAGATATGGCGATTACCGAGGAAAGAAAGAAGAAAGTATCGTTTAGCGACCCTTATTTTACCACTGGTAATCAGTTGTTTGTTCCAAAAGATTCTTCGATAAAAGACCCAAAAGGCATGAAAGGGAAAAAGATTGGGGTAACGATCTCAACTACAGCAGCAGAAGAGGTAACCAAACTTGGGGCCGATGTGAAACTGTATAAGAATGATTTTCTTGCTTTTGAAGATTTAGTAAATGGCCGTCTTGATGGTGTTTCAACAGACCAAGGCGTCGGTGCCAAAATTATCCTCGATCAAAATTATAGTTTAGTAGCCATTGATGGACTATTAAATACTGAATTAGCGGGCATGACGATCCGTAAAGAAGATAATGATTTCCGTAAAGAAATCAATAAAGTGATCGCCGAAATGCAAAAAGACGGTAAATACGAAGAAATTAGTAAAAAATGGTTTGGAAAAGACATCCGATAAGGAGCGAAAGATATGTTAGATTTTTCTCTTGTAACTGAATACATTCCATTTTTACTCAAGGCATCGATCCTTACCCTTGAAATCTCGATTCTTTCCTTACTACTTGGGTTAGTGATGGGAATTATTATTGTAATCCTGAAGATTTCAAAGTTTAAGATTTTGTCATTGTTCGCCGACTTATATATTTGGGTCCTGAGAGGGACCCCGCTGTTGGTGCAATTATTTCTTGTCTACTTCGGCCTTCCGCAAATCGGGATTGAACTAGATCCCTTTACCGCATCAGTGCTGGCGTTAGGAATAAATGCCGGTGCTTATATTGCTGAAATTCTTAGAGGAGGGATCTTGTCCATCCCAAAAGGGCAGATGGAAGCAGCTCAGTCACTTGGACTGGGTTATCCCACCATTATGAGAAGAATTATTCTCCCGCAGGCACTAAGAGTAAGCATCCCTGCGATTGGAAATGAATCTATCACACTATTAAAAGATTCTTCGCTTGCGTCGCTTGTTACCGTATCAGAATTGATGATGACTTCACAAAGATTTGCGTCAACGAATTATGCATTTATTGAATTCTATATTACAGCTGCCGTTCTTTACTTAGTGATGACCACGATATTCTCGTTTTTCTTAAGAAAAGTAGAATTTAAGCTGTCGATCAGCGAACGATAGTGAAGGGAGGACCTAATGTGTCAAATCATGTGAAAGATCATCTTCATCCTATTATTGAAATTGAAAAAGTCCATAAAAGTTTCCATCAGCTGGAAGTCTTAAAAGGAATTAATTTACAGGTGTATCCTGGCGAGGTTATTGCTCTGATTGGGTCAAGCGGTTCGGGTAAAAGTACGCTCCTCCGCTGTCTGAACGGGCTTGAGATCCTGTCTTCTGGTCGAATTACGATTGATGGACTGGAATTAAACTATTCACCGCGAAGTATCCAACAAATTAGACGGGAAGTGGGAATGGTATTTCAACAATTTAACCTATTTCCGCACCTTACCGTCTTACAAAATATTATAGAAGCACCTATTCAGGCATTAAAGAAGTCTAAAGCAGAAGCCGTCGATCAGGCTTTAGTCCTCCTCGAAAGAGTCGGTCTTAAAGATAAAAAGGATGTATACCCAAGGAAGCTTTCCGGGGGTCAGCAGCAGCGGGTCGCGATTGCACGGGCAATGGCGATGAATCCGAAAATTATGCTCTTTGATGAACCGACTTCTGCGTTAGACCCAGAACTAGTTAGTGAGGTACTTAATGTTATGAAGGGGTTAGCTGAAGAAGGAATGACGATGCTGATCGTGACTCACGAGATGAAGTTTGCTAGAGAGGTAGCTGATCGAGTGATTTATATGTGTGACGGTGTCATCGAGGAACAAGGACCGCCACTTCAACTATTCAGCAATCCAAATAGTGATCGTTTAAAAAGTTTTCTTAAAAGTGTCATCTAATCAAGTGCAGGAGGTGCGTTATTCAAGATGGATTTATTAGAACCGATTACGATACGTATGTTACATACGGCAGAGGAATTGACAGCCGTGAGAGATTTAGAAAGTCTTATTTGGGCGGATGAAGATCCGGTCCCAGTGAATCATAGCATTGCCGTTGTAAAAAATGGCGGGCTGGTGATTGGCGCCTTTTCTGGCGCACGATTAATTGGATTTCAATATAGCTTTCCTGGTTTTGATGGGACAACCATCTATCTTTGCTCACACAGTATGGGTATTCATCCAGATTTTCAAAAAATGGGCATCGGTGAAAAGTTAAAATTAAGGCAGCGAGAAGAAGCTCTTCATAAGGGCTACCGATTAATTGTGTGGACATATGATCCATTAGAAACGGTTAATGGATATCTTAATTTAAGCAAATTAGGTGGAGTTTGTACGCAGTATATTGAAAATTGTTACGGTGAAATGCCTGACGTTCTGAATGCAGGCTTACCATCTGATCGTTTTTTAGTGGAATGGGACATTGCTGGGGAAACGTCGAAGCCAAGGGAAGATTCTGCTAAAGGCGAAGAAGTGCCCCTTTTGATTCAAGTGGAAGTGGATGCTCAGGGCTTCCCGGTTCCAAAAGCTGTTTTACTTGATCACGAATGGAATGTGAATGTCCTGTATGTACCTGTTCCTAATCAATTTCAAACCATTAAGGCGAATGATTTAGAAACTGCATTGGATTGGCGACTGAAAACACGCGAGGTTTTTTCCTATTATTTAAGCAGAGGATGGACGGTTACGGCATTACGTAAGAGTAATCTTCCTTACCTTCATTACTATGTATTAACTAAGAAACTACCTAAACGAAATGAGGGATAGATAGAATGGAAATACAACGAATCGTATTACGACATATGAAAATGGATCTTTTACACCCTTTTACAACAGCGGTTGGAACGGAATATGATAAAGATTTTATTTTAGTGGAAGTCCTAACGAAGGATGGCATTTCGGGATGGGCCGAATCCGTTGCTGCGCTTGATGCCACATATAAGGAAGAGACCGTCAAAACCAATTGGCATATGATGGAGGATTTTTTGATTCCCCTTCTTCTGAAAGAGCCGATTTCTCATCCGGATAAGGTTTCCGAACGGTTCCATCATATTCGAGGAAATTACATGGCGAAGGCTGCTCTGGAAGGGGCGATCTGGGATGCCTATGCTAAACAGCAGGGAGTAAGTCTTGCTTCCGCTCTTGGAGGAAAGTTAGAAAAGATTGAAGTTGGTGTTAGTATTGGGATTCAGGATTCGGTCGAAGAACTATTGAGTTTGGTAGAAGGTAGTCTGCAAGAGGGATATAAACGCATCAAGGTGAAAATTCAACCAGGATGGGATGTAAATATTTTAACAGAGATCCGTAAACGGTACCCAGATATTCCATTGATGGCTGACGCAAACACCGCTTATACACTAGATGATCTTGATACTCTTAAGGCAATGGACCAATTCAACTTAACCATGATTGAGCAGCCATTAGGCTTTGATGATATCATCGACCACGCCCAGCTGCAGGCGCAAATTGAGACTCCGATTTGTCTGGATGAAAGTATCCATAGTGTTGAAGATGTAAGAAAGGCGATTCAACTCGGTAGTTGTAAAATAATAAACATAAAGATCGGCCGTGTCGGAGGCCTAACCGAGTCCAAAAAGATCCATGATTTATGCGAGGCAAATGGAATTCCTGTCTGGTGTGGAGGAATGTTAGAGTCTGGGGTCGGCAGGGCGCATAATATTGCGATCACAAGCTTGTCTAATTTTACACTTCCAGGTGATACAGCGGCCTCAGCCCATTACTGGAAGGAAGATATTATCGATCCTGAGGTAATCGTTGAAGATGGGATGATTACCATTCCCAAACTTCCGGGTATCGGATATGAACCAAATCGCGACAGGATTGAAAAGTACACCCTGTATAGCCGTACTTTCCGTTCATAGCTTTGGTTTAAAAAATGAAAAATAACAAAAATGCCAGTCCCCCTCATTTGGTAACCAAGCTAGGGGAACTGGCATTTACTTTTTAATACACTTTATCACCGTTAAAGATGGAGTTCTTAACAACAACATAGTCAACCGTCCGGATGTCTTTTAACTTGTTGCCTCCAGCATAGGAAATAGCGGACTGAAGATCCTGTTCCATTTCGATCAATGTATCGATTAAACGTCCCTTGTGTTCTACGTACATTTTTTTACCTTCAACATTTTTTCGTTCGCCTTTTTGGAATTCCGAAGCGGAACCGAAGTATTCTTTCACACACTTTCCGTCCTTTTCAATTGTTTCCCCAGGAGATTCTTCATGACCCGCAAATAAAGAACCAATCATGACCATGGATGCTCCAAATCGAACGGATTTCGCGATATCACCATGTGTACGAATGCCGCCGTCAGCGATTATTGGTTTGCTTGCCGCTTTAGCACACCATCTCAGTGCAGCTAACTGCCAGCCTCCTGTTCCAAAACCAGTCTTAATTTTCGTAATACACACTTTCCCAGGTCCAATTCCAACTTTCGTCGCATCTGCACCAGCATGCTCTAATTCTCTAACAGCTTCAGGAGTTCCGACATTTCCGGCAATGACAAAGCTAGTAGGTAAGTGTTTCTTAATATGCTTTATCATTTTAATCACGGCGTTGGAGTGGCCATGGGCGATATCAATGGTAATAAATTCAGGGGTTAGCTTTTCATCGGCCAGCTGGTTGATGAAATCGTATTCTCCCTCTTTTACACCGACACTAATGGAGGCGATCAGTCCACGTCCTTGCATGTCTTTGATGAAGGAAATCCGCTTTTCAGGCTGGAAACGGTGCATAATATAGAAGTAACCATTTTCCGCAAAGAAAATCGCAAGCTTTTCGTCTATAATCGTCTGCATATTTGCAGGTACAACTGGCAATTTAAATGTATATCCACCAAATGTGACACTCGTATCACACTCAGATCGACTGTTAACGATAGATTTAGCAGGAATCAGTTGAATATCTTCATAATCAAATACATTATCCATAAATTACACTCCCAAACACGAATATTCTAGTAAAATTAAATCCTATTGTTCGTACATATGTTAATTTACAGTATATTTGTTATTTTGTCAAAACAAATAAGAATTATGTGGAAAAAAATAAAGTGCCTAGCCCCCTCTACTTTATTGCTCTAAAGTAATGGGGGACAGGCACTAAATGGACCGTTCCTACAAAAAAGATATCACTAAGATGATCACCAACGGTACAAGGACAATAAAATAACCAATCGGGTTGCCAAAATTGAGTGTCCAGCCAACACCAAATCGTTTTTCAACAAAGATCGAAGGATCCTTTCGGTTGAAATAAAAGAGGCCGCCTTTCCAATGGGCATCTTCGTCAAAATCGGTTATTTCTAGTTCAGTTTCATCATTGCTAAGTTTATCTGATCGTCCTACTTTTACAGCAATGGCAATGGTTCCCGCTAATGCAATGACAAGGAAAAGGATGGGTGCTGCTGCCATGGTAATTCCAGCAAATAAATCAGGATGAATCGTTTTTAATTGAAAGAAACTAAACATAACCGTCAGTAAGAAACTAATGATAAACATAAACCAGCTTGAATTTTTCCGTAAAGTGAGCTGACGCATGCGCGAAGCGCTGGTATTAACGGCGCTTAATTTAATGCCGGATTTCTTCGTCCCAATATGAATGCCTAAAAACATGAACTGCATAATTAAAAATGTTAGCGGCATTAAGATTGCGGACATAGGCGTTTTTTCTGTAAAGGCATCAGCTTCACCGTTTATTCCCCAGTGAGTTGGAATCTGCTTCGGCAGCAGATCGTATTGGAGAATAGTGTATCCGATGACCCCGACTGTGATTACAATTGGCAGTAAATATACATACCATGGAAGCATTTCATCCTGGGAACGAACGGATAAATCAGTGATTTTTACTTGTTTTAGACCCTCACCCCAGTTGTTGTTCTTTTTTAATTGAAGCGTTTTTCCATGATAGAAAAAATAGAGGGTAAGACTGTAAAGGATGATGCCAAATTGGATGACCGTCCCAACCAGCACAGTTTGTTGTTCAGAAGGGTTATTCATTAGTGCCCAAAGAAGATAGCCGGCTAAAACCACAAATGAAAGAAGGGAAACCAATAGTGCATATCCCTTTTTATAAGAGGTAAGCGTTTCGTTCTTTAGGTATTTTTCTGGGACGGTGACCCCAAATATAACGGTCCGTTTGACTAAAAACGGAACGGCGGTTTGGATACCTACTAAAATAAATGCAATGATAAGAAAAATGGCCAAAGTCATATAAATGCGCCTCCTTATTACTTGAGATGTTTGTTGCTCTTCCTTAAATCCTCCATTATAGAAGTGACAAGTTCCTGAATTTGTTCATTGGACATTCCTATAACAATAGATTCTGCGATAAGTGGTTTAAATGCCTCTTTCAATTTATCGCTTGCGGATGCGTTGAAATCTTGTGGAGACGAGATCACTGCTCCAGATTTAGGAGCGATGCGGATAATTCCCTTATTCTCTAATTGGTGATAGCTTTTATTAACGGTATGCATGTTGACGCCAAGGTCAGCTGCAAATGCCCTCACAGACGGCAGGGAGTCACCTGGCTGTATGGATCCTCTAGCGATTCCTTCAATTATTTGATTGGTGATTTGTTGGTAAATGGGAATATCGGAATCAGGTTCAATTCGAATAATCATGTTCTTTCCCTCCAATCTGTTCTATATATATTATAACAAATCTGTTCTATTATATCTATAACAATGTACATTGTCGTCTGAAAAGGGGCTCTGTCTTCCTGTCACCATACGCTTAATATGGAGATATCCTGCATTTAGCTATATAAAAAATGCACAGGGCTCAATTATGCTCTGTGCTTCTTTAACATTCTTTCCTGTTAAACTATTAAAAAAAGTCCACCAGGCGAACAATAACAGTCACTGTTCGCAAAAGGAATTTGCAAAGGAGTGATTACAAAATCCCGGACAATAACCCTCATTGACTTTTGCTTGATGAAGATGGATTTTCATTTTGACCTTGATCACTTATATCAGAATCTTGAATCACCGTAATAATCAGGGAATGACTAGGTGAAAAATTGCCCATTGAAAAATTAGCACCAAATAATTTTAAGTTTGCAGTATGGCTATTGTGTAAGGTTCTTCCTATATTAATGCTTGCATTTTGTGCCAGACCGTTTACGTGCAGATTGAAAATATTAATTTGATTAGACATAAGAGCCTCCAATTAAATGTAGGTTTAGAGTGTTATATAAAGTATGTTAAAAAAGCATTAAAGAAATGGACAAACATGGAATTTAAAATATAAAGTGTTTATCTTATCTCTTCAAATCAATTCTGTTGGGCGTATATACAGGATCTATCTATGGAAAACAATTTTCACTAAAGTTATTAGAGTATGATACTTTTAAAAACTTCTTTTATATTTAAACTTTTTTGCGAAAAGAAGTTGACTTACCTGCAGGGTATTTGTTATATTATTATTCGTCGCTGAGGCGGTTAAGTCAATTTTAAAAAGAAGTTGACTTCTGCGAGTCGAAGTGTTAAGATTGATTTCGCTGTCGCTAATTAAAGTGATATATTGTTCTTTGAAAACTAAACAAACAAAATCGTGCAAACAAACAATATTAATCGTGTTTCTTCTATTAATATAGTAAGAACATGAGCCAACGTAACAAATGAGCTAATCAACTTTCTCGCTTATTAACGAGCAGTAATATCCTAACGGATAAACTGCCCGTAAATACCCGATCGATTCGACTAACCATCGCGGGGGAAAACACCCCACGATGGAAGTCTCATCTTATTGGAGAGTTTGATCCTGGCTCAGGACGAACGCTGGCGGCGTGCCTAATACATGCAAGTCGAGCGAGACTCTTCGGAGTCTAGCGGCGGACGGGTGAGTAACACGTGGGCAACCTGCCTGTAAGACT
>NZ_JAMAUV010000017.1:0-75068 GCF_023714155.1 Neobacillus sp. MER 74 | reverse complement strand
ACTGGCTGTAGATCGAATCAACAAGCAAATGAGAGAAATGAAATTGGCTGCCTAATTTTATAAAAAATTGCATTTGATAATTCGGTCAGCCTAATAATTCAAAAAAACAATTATGAAATTAACTCAAGTACATAAAAAATTCACCTTCCCTTTCATTTCACAAACAGAATACTGTTCGAATATGAACGGAAGATGAACGTTACTTTACAATTTAGGAAGGTGCACAGTAAAAGTAGTCCCTGTTCCTTCTATGCTTTCTAAATCAATTTTTCCATGGTGCAAATCAATAATGGATTGGACGATTGACAGGCCTAAACCTGTTCCCTCAACTGAACGTGCTCTAGAGGCATCCGCCCGGTAAAAACGGTCAAAGATTCTGCTGAGATCCTTCTGACTTAATCCCACACCAGAATCTTTAATAACTACTAAAACTTCTTTATCCGCTTCAGTCAATTCAATATCAATCGTACCATTTTCACGATTATACTTAATCGCATTCGTCAGCAGATTTTCCCAGACAGAATATAGTAATGCTGGGTCCCCTTTAACCCTGGCATCAGAGAGTGAGTAACTCATCATTATTCCTTTTTCCAGGGTGCTCCATTCGTATTGGTGAATAACAGCTTTGAGCTGTTCAGCTATATCTACGCTACTAACTTCCATTAAATCCTTTTTACTCTCAATTGTGGATAGAAGTAATAACTGTTTGGTCATCCTGGAGAGTCGGTCTACCTCGAATTGAACCACGCGTAAATATTGTTGTTCTTCTTGCTCCCTTTTGCCGCTGTTTTCCAATAAGTTTAAATACCCTTTTATATTGGTTAGTGGTGATTGGATATCATGAGATATGTTAGAAATTAGTTCTTTTCTTAACGAATCTACTTGTGCTAATTTTTCTGTCATCCTAGTAAAACTAACTGCTAAATTTCCAAGTTCATCGCTTCGGGTAATATCCAACTTGATTGAAAAATTTCCTTCCGCAATTGCTCTCGTTGCGAAATTTAGCTTTCTTATCGGCTTGACTAAATATTTGGTACTAATAAGAACCAATATTACGCTTAATAAAATTGAAATGATTAGCAGCCAGCCAAAAAGAATATGCATCTCGTTAAACATAAGCTTAATATCTGGCCTGATAAAAATGGCGTATTCTTCACCCTTATACTCAAATGGGACACCGACTGAGTTTTTTAATTCATTGGCAAAAAATCCAGTTACAAAGGTTTTATGAGGAAAATTGCGAATCCCATGATAAACCTCTCCATCTAAAACTTTTCCTGGAATATTTGCTGGTAAGTTCTTTACTCTAAACGACGATCCGAAATAATTCTTGTCCCCCTCTTTATTGACTAAAAGTATTTGGTAACCAATCGTACCGATATGGTCAAAATAGTCCTGGAGACTAATCAAAGGGTGCTTACTAGCAAAGTCAGCTATTTCAATGGCAAAATTCATGATTTTTTCATCATTTTGCTGTTTTAATTTGAATTGGTAATAAGCATTGGAAAGAAAAAAAGAAATAATTCCACTGACAACCATAATCATAATCGTAATAAAGGCGAATTTACTATACAAAGATTTCATGATCATTAGTTAAAGAACCTCCAGGGAATATCCTACCCCTCTAATCGTTTTGATGATAAAATCCTCTGCAATATTCGCAAACCTTTCGCGTAACCGTTTGATATGAACATCCACGGTTCTTTCATCTCCTTCAAAATGAAGACCCCATATTCTTTCAATCAAGTGACCGCGGCTAAACACTTGATTAGGATGCGTAGCAAGAAAAGATAAAAGTTCAAATTCCTTTAACGGAAGCATAAAGGTCTTGTTATTCATTTTAACCTCATAGCTTTTTTTGTTTATGAATAAGGTCCCAATCTTAATATTCGCTTCCCCAGATTTTCCATATCTTCTTAAAAGGGCATTGACCCTAAATATTAATTCTTTGGGTTCAAACGGTTTAATTAAGTAATCATCCGTGCCGGATTCAAATCCCTTTTCCTTATCTTCAATCTGGCTTTTTGCCGTTAATAAGATAATCGGAATATCATACTCTTTTCGGATTTCAGTTGTTAAGAGGTAACCATTCATGACGGGCATCATGATATCTACGATCGCTAAATCACAATCCTCTTTATTTAAAAGTTCAAGTGCTGTGCTCCCATTTTCCGCTGCAATTGTTTTAAATCCTTCTCTCATCAGCAAACTTATTACAAGATTGCGGATATATTCATCATCATCAACAATTAAAATTGTTTTCATCCTATCACCTGCTTACTCCATAGCGCTATATTCCTCACCTCATTGTACTTAATGGCTCATTAATTGGAAAGAAGCAAAATTGTGATGAATTAGACAAAGTAACAACTTATGTGTTAGTATTAAGTTGTCACATTGACGACCGGTTCATTTTTATTGTCAAAGGAGGAAGAAAAATTGATAGAGTTTAAGAATATTGTTAAAAAATATCGATCAAAGACAATTATTAAACCTTTTTCGTTAGATATCGAAGCTGGCCAGCTGGTTGTTTTTATTGGACCAAGCGGATGCGGAAAAACGACATTGTTGAAAATGATTAATAAATTGATTCAGCCAACGTCTGGGCAAATTTTTGTAGATGGGGCGGATATTTCGACCATGAATCCGATTGAGCTGCGTAGGAATATTGGTTATGTGATTCAAAATACGGGATTGTTTCCTCATATGTCTATTAAAGAAAATTTAGAGTTGATTCCCAAACTTAAAGGAGAAGATCCTGATTCCATAGCGAAGAAAACTGGAGAACTGCTTGAATTGGTTGGATTAGACCCGAAAGAATTCTTACATCGCTTTCCAAAGGAATTAAGTGGTGGTCAGCAGCAAAGAATTGGGGTTGCAAGAGCTTTTTCAACCAACTCCGATATCATTTTAATGGATGAACCATTTAGTGCGTTAGATCCTGTCACAAGAAGTTCGCTTCAAGATGAACTCTTCCAAATGCAAAAGGAACTTAACAAAACGATTATCTTTGTTACCCATGATATGGACGAAGCTATTAAAATAGCAGATAAGATTTGTATTTTAAAAGACGGGGATATACTTCAATATGATACCCCTGAAAATATTTTAAAGAATCCTGCCAATGACTTTGTCGAAGACTTTATTGGTAAAAGACGGGTTTGGAACAATCCTGAATTATTAATGGCTGAGGATATTATGATTCCTAATCCTGTGAAGATCACCTCCATGCGCACAGTGCTACAGGCGATTGAAATAATGAAGGACCAAAAAGTCGATAGCCTAATGGTTACTGATAAACATAATGTCCTAAAAGGTTTAGTGACATTAAAGAGCATCCAATTGCTCAATCGAACAATCTCAATCGAAAAGGTAATGGAACAAAATGTCCTTTCGGTTTCACAGGATGCCAATTTGATATCAGTTTTAGCCACAATGAATGAGCATAAAATTGGTTATGTGCCGGTTGTGAACAGTCATAAACAGCTGATTGGACTTATAACTAGAAGTAGTATTCTTTCTGCACTAAGCAGCCAGTTAATTGATTTGGAGGTGGCCTTTTAATGAGTGGATTTATGAACTATTTAACCACTAACTATGAGCAAGTATTCAGTCTACTGGGCCAGCATCTTTACTTAAGCGTAATTTCTGTCCTAGTAGCAATTATTATCGGGATCCCACTCGGTATATTAATCTCTCGAGAGCAAAAACTTGCAAAACCGATAATAGGAACAACCAATGTGATTCAAGCAGTACCTAGTTTGGCCTTACTTGGATTTCTTATTCCATTCGTTGGGATTGGCAGTACCCCAGCGATTATTATGGTCGTTCTTTATTCATTGCTTCCTATTGTCAAAAACACGTATACAGGTCTAACGAATATTGATGGAGATATTCTGGAAGCCGCCAGAGGTATCGGTCTGACCAAGAGTCAAACGATGAGAAAGGTTCAGTTACCACTAGCCTTCCCGATGATTATGGCGGGTATCAGAATTTCAGCGGTTACCGCTGTTGGATTAATGACAATCGCTGCCTTCATTGGTGCTGGCGGACTAGGATATCTCGTTTTCTCTGGTGTACAAACGGTCGATAATTATATGATTTTAGCAGGAGCGATTCCCGCCTGTATTCTTGCCCTAGTTATCGATTTTATCGTAGGAAAACTAGAATCCTCACTTTCCTATACTAGCAAACAATCTTCAGCAAAAAAGACCGGGAAAACCACTAAAAAAATGATGATTAGTTTTGCAAGTATTGTCATCATCATTGCCGGTGCATTTACAGTTTATTCAAAAGTGAACGCAGAGGATAAAATTGTGATCGGTTCTAAAAATTTTAGTGAACAACTAATATTAGGGAATATGCTTGCAGATTTAATAGAAAATAAGACTGATATACAAGTAGAGAGAAAATTAAATCTTGGCGGCAGTCAGGTGGCCTTCAGCGCCCTTAAAAATGGGGATATTGATATGTATGTTGAGTATACCGGGACAGGGTTAGTGAATATTTTAAATCAGCCGCCCCAAAGTAATCCGGACAAAGTCTACAATATTGTCCAGAAGGAATTCAAGCAAAAGTATGGTTTTGAATTGTTAAAACCGATTGGATTTAATAACACTTACGCCTTAGCTGTTCGTCAAGATACCGCTAAAGAATATGGTTTGAAGACAATCTCTGATTTAGCTAAGGTAAGCAATCAATTAACCATGGGTCCGACTATCGAATTTCCAAATCGTGAGGATGGATTAATCGGACTGACAAAAACGTATAATATGAAATTTAAAGAGGTAAAACCCGTTGACGGCGGATTGCGCTACACGGCATTAGCCAACCATAAGAGTGATGTCATCGATGCCTTTTCAACGGATGGTTTACTTGAAGCGTTCCACTTAAAGGTATTAGAGGATGATAAGAACTTTTTCCCTCCTTATTATGCGGTACCGATGTTAAAAGAAGAAACGTTAAAGGAACATCCAGAACTTAGAAAAGTGATAAATTCCTTGGCTGGTAAGTTAACTGATGAAAAAATGCGAAAACTGAACTATAAGGTCGACAGCCTTAAACAGTCACCAGCCAAAGTCGCAAAGGAATTTTTAGAAAGTGAAGGATTATTAGAAAAATAGTGCATTTAAGAAAAAGCTGGTCCTCAAAAATAAAAGGTTCCGTTTACGGGTGCTTTCTTAATAAAAAGACACAAGAATTGACGTATGCATTAGCATGCGTCTTTTTCTTTATTTATGAAGTTCCTACTACTAAAGCTTTCTTAAATTTGAAATAGCAATTGACATCATTATTGAGGGTCCGCACTTATCTGTTTGGGCATCGGGTTAAGTACCCGAGCTGATAAATAGACGGAAATTTTCCGCTTAATTCGTAATTATTATTAAAAAAGGGGGTAAATAGACGGAGAAATTCCCCCTATTTACTCAAAAAACGTGAAAATGGGAGATTTTGCTTTGCATAAACGGAAAATCTCCCCTTATTTCCCCCGAAACGAGCGCCATTCTGCATTTAACCGGAAAATCTCCTCTTATTTTTCCTTTGCTGGTTACTCTATTTAGAACGAGTCATTAAGCACTACAAAACGGGACCCTTTACCTAAAAAGCCGGCTTTTTTGCATCTTTCAATCCCTTCTTACTCTGCCATAAAATGAAGGACTCGGTCATATGTTTCATCAGCACCTATGACAAGGAGGACATCCCCTTCTTGTATTACGGCATAGGGGCCTGGTGAAATAATTAATTCTCCCTTTCGTTTCATCCCGATAACAGTTCCCCCAGTATTTTGCCAAAACTTCACTTCCGAAATAGTTTTGCCAATATGTATACAATCCGAAACTACCTCTACTTCGATGGGTGCAAGTGGGTTCGTATGACGAAGCTTTCCTGAATAGTCCATAATTTTTCGGAGCGTATCAAAGAGCTGTTCATCGAGCTTGTCTCTTTCGGAAATGAGGGAGTTCATTTGCTTCTCAAGATCTTTGATGCTTGCAAGGTTTGAAAACCGTTGAATATATTTATAAGCATTCTCCCGAGAAGAAATAACAATTCCACTGCCTTTTGTGGAGTGGACTATCTCAACATCTTCCAAAATTTTTATAGCTCTTCGGATAGTTTCAGGAGAAACCTTATATTCACTGGCTAATGTTGATCTCCCGTGAATTTTTTCTCCCACCTTAAATTTCCCATCATATATTCTATTTGCTAAATCTATCGCAATTCGCTCGTAAGTTGGTATTTGTGCCTTTTGCATAATATCCTCCGCAACCATCTTTATCTTGGTCTATTCCTACATTGTGCTACCTCTCCAATATACTCTTTTGTATGTGCCTATGCGAGTTTTCAATACAAAATTATCGGAGTGATTTCAATTATTTTTATTGGATATAATTGTAATGAACGATGATTAATGAGGTGTGTCATTGAAACGGAAAATACTTATTCTTCTAGGTAGTATATTTGTGTTATTTATGATTGTCTTATTTATTTTTTTCCTTGTTAAAGGGCAGCCTTCAAAATGGCAAGTAGCCCTCGGAGGGATAATCGTGTGCGCGTTGCCCATGCTGCTGATTTTTAAGAAAAACATACCATTTAACCTGCCAAGCATCGTTGGGTTTTATCTATTTATCTTTTGTACCACGTATTTAGGGACTATAGGGGATTTTTATCTTAAATATAGATGGTGGGATTCGACCATACATTTTTATAAAGGTGTATATGTCGCTTGTGTTGGCATAACATTATATAAATTAATGATACCTGAACAAGTAAGAAAGGATACCTCACATTGGATTATTTCAATTTTCGTTCTATCCCTTTCTGTCCTAGCAAGTGTACTTTGGGAGATTTATGAGTTTGCAGGGGATCAAACTTTCACTCACATCATGCAGCTTGGGGGAAATAAAGATACGATGTATGACCTGTTGTGTGGGTTTTCCGGAGGACTCTTAATTGCCATTTACGCCTATTTTCGAAAACCAAAAGTTTAAAGAGGTGCATTTTGTTGAATCGAAAACTTGTCATCACTTTAAGTGCCATTTATGTCCTTTTCATGGCAGTTTTAGCGGTCTATTACTATACAAAGGGAGAATCCTTTGAAGGCTCAGTCGCAATTGGCGGTATTGTATGCGGTGCGATTCCGTTATTATTAGCATTATTCACCAAACTACAATTCAATTTACCAATTGTCATTTCCTATTTAATTTTCTTAGTTGGTTCACAATACCTAGGCTCAATCCTAGGCTGGTATGGTCTCGGTTGGTGGGATACCTTTATGCATTTGGTCAGTGGAGCCATTCTCGCATTTTCCGGGATTGCTTTATATGAACGTTTGATTCATCGAAATGCTGGGGATAAGATTTCGCCATGGTTTGTGTTTTTATTTACGTTATCCTTTGCGGCACTCGGTGGCGTATTATGGGAAATTTATGAATTTAGCTCCGACCAATTTTTCGATATGACCTTGCAAGGCGGGGGAAATAAAGATACAATGACCGATTTAATTGCTGATACAATTGGGGGGTTGATTATTGCAGTACTTGCCGGAATCCGTACTCGGAAAAAGTTAAAAAACCTGTAATAAAAAGGTACGTCGTTGGACGTACCTTTTAAAATATTGATATTAAACCGTAACTGCCACAAAAAATTCCTCATAAAGTGCTTGAACCGCTCTCTTTTCATCTACTTCTTTTACCCCGAACATCATACTAACTTCTGACGACCCTTGGTTAATCATTTCAATATTGATATGAGCTTTCGCCAGTGCCTTGGAAGCTCTTGACATGGTCCCAACATTATGGCGCATTCCCTCGCCAACCACCATTATAAGTGCAAGACTATGCTCAATCTTTACTTGATCAGTATGAAGTTCTGTTTCAATCCGTTCCTTAATCGCCTTCTCCATTTCCGCATCCATTTGATTTTCTCGAAGGATGACGGAAACATCATCAATGCCTGAAGGGGTATGCTCATAAGATAATCCGAAGTCTTCTAAGATACTTAATAGCTTCCGTCCAAAGCCTATCTCTCTATTCATTAGGTATTTGCTTACGTATATACTACAAAATCCTTGGTCACTGGCAATACCAATCACTGGTCCATTTGTGTTGTCTCGTTCATAGACAATCTTTGTTCCAGGTGCACTTGGATTATTTGTATTTTTGATGTGTACAGGAATTCCTGCTCTGAACGCCGGGACAAGTGCTTCATCATGTAATACAGTAAATCCCGCATATGAAAGTTCACGCATTTCCCGGTAAGTCAGTTCTTTTATTTCTTTCGGACTTTTTACAATGAAGGGATTGACGGAATACACTGCATCGACATCAGTAAAATTCTCATAAAGGTCAGCTTTAAGGGCATTGGCTAAGATGGATCCAGTAATGTCGGAGCCGCTCCGTGAAAAGGTAAACACCTCACCTTGCCTGCTATAACCAAAGAAACCTGGAAATATTAGGATCCCCTTTCGTTCGTTCAACAAATATAATTGATTATAAGCTTCTGGCAGCACCTGAGCGTTACCAGGCTCATCACTGACAAGCAGCCCCGCTTCTTTCGGGTCTATGTAAGAAGCTTCTACGCCCTGCTTACGGAAATAGGCAGCCACCAATTTGGCGTTGTTATCCTCACCACTTGCTTTTAACAAATCCAGAAAACGATCAGGTTTTGTTTTATCTGCACTCAGCCGATTTGCTAAATCTTCTTGAATTTCGATAATAATGTCATGTGACAGTGATAATTCTTCTGCGATTGAGCAGTATCTTTCAAGGACTGCCTCAAATGGTTCTCTTGGGTCTTTATTTTGTAAACAAAGTTCTCCACATTCAATCAATAAATCTGTTACCTTATCATCCTCTGCAAACCTTTTCCCGGGGGCAGAAACGACAACCACTTTTCTTTCGGGGTCTGAAACTACAATTTTAAATACCTTCTCCAGTTGTTTTCCTGATGCTAGTGAGGACCCACCAAACTTTACGACCTTCATCCCTACATCTCCCTAATTCTAAAAATATAATCTTAATTTTAATCATATTCAGAAAATAATCAAGCTTTTTCTTTTATAGAAAGACATTTGTTCACCCTTGGCGTACAATCAAAAAAAGAGTGGATCTTGGCTAGAAATCCACTCTTTTTTTCGGAACTAAAACTAACGAAGTAAATCAATAAAATGGGCAAGAATCTTGGCCGTAAGCCCCCAAATCACTTTTCCATCATAACGGTAGAAATACTCCTCAACCCCACGTGTCCGCCAATTATAATTTTCTCCCCCAACAATAAGGTCAAAGGGAAAATTCACCTCGGGTTCTGCCTTAAATTCTATACGATAAATCTCTGGTTCATTTTTTATTAAAAATGATAGCGGCACGGTAAAAATCTCACCAACTTCTGAAGGGTTAGGAACAATTGGATTAGGTGTTTTAATGTAGCCAACAAAAGGATAGATTATCATTCCAAAAGGTGAAATCATAAAATCCAATGGGAGTACATTTGATATACTCTCCTTGCTGACACATAATTCTTCAACAGTTTCACGGATAGCGGCTGCTTTTTCGTCGGAATCCTGGGCATCAATCCTCCCCCCTGGAAAACAAATTTCACCGGGCTGCCTTCTAAGTTCCAGGGAACGAACTTCTAACAAAACGTGGACCCCGTCTTCTTTTTCAATGAGTGGGACCATAACAGCATATTTTGAAAACTTTTCACTGCCAAGGATCTTTGGTGTGTGGTTTTTTAATTTAGATAGTATTGGTTCCAACTCCATGACTTCACCTCATTTCATTTTCAAATAACTTAATATTACAATACCACTTTTTACCTAAAGATAAAAAACAATCCAATTTAATTTATTGGATTGTTCGCTAATTAATTTATTCCTATTTCTCATACCATGAATACATATAATTAACATCCTCAATTTCTTGTGCGGTTTTTACGATTTTTAAAGGATGGAAGGTGTCAATCATAACGGCAAGTTCTAACGTTTCCTTTTTTCCAATACTTGCTTCTGTTTTCCCAGGATGCGGCCCATGAGGGATACCGCCTGGATGGAGCGTAATGGAACCTTCCTGTACTCCTTTACGACTCATAAAATTACCCTCCACATAATAGAGAAGTTCGTCGCTGTTCACATTGCTATGATAATATGGCGCCGGTATGGACTCTGGATGGTAGTCATAGAGTCTCGGAACAAATGAACAGACAACAAAATTATTCCCTTCAAAAGTTTGATGGACTGGCGGCGGCTGGTGGACTCTCCCGGTGATTGGTTCAAAATCTTTGATATTAAAAGCCCAAGGATATAAATATCCATCCCAGCCCACTACGTCAAGGGGATGATGTCCTAAAATATGCGAGGTTATCTTCCCTCTTGATTTTGTTAAGACCTCAAATTCACCCTTTTTATCAAATGCCGTCAGTTCTTCCGGGCCACGAAGGTCCCTTTCACAAAATGGGCTATGTTCTAATAGCTGGCCATATTCATTTCGGTACCGTCTTGGTGTGGTGATTTGGCTGAAGGATTCAACAAACAGCATTTTTGTCTCTTCATTTTCGTTTGGTATAACACGGTATATGGTCCCAATCGGAATAATTAGATAATCTCCCGGCTGGTATGAAAGGGTCCCGAACATCGTTTCCAGTTTTCCCGTCCCATAATGGACATAGAGCATTTCATCTCCATCACCATTCCGATAAAAGCTTGTCATCGGTGCAGTTACATGGGCTGTTCCAATTAATAAATCCTGATTCCCCAAAATATACTCCCTAGCATGGAGGCCATCACCTTTGGTTGAAACTTTACTGGTAAAAAAATGACGGTGTTTGAGTGCCTGCTGGTTCTCATATTCTGGCAAATAATCTCTAACTAATTCCGCTCTCACCACTTCTGTTGGCATATATTGATGATACAAAATCGATTGGGTTCCAGAAAACCCCCGTGTCCCCATTACTTGCTCTCGGAATAGGCTCCCATCTGCCTTTTTAAACATCGTATGCCGTTTGTGCGGTATCCTCCCCATTTGCCGGTAATACATGTTTTCACCTCTCTTCAGCGATTATCTCATTCTGTAACACGCCAAGATGATCAATTTCTAATTTAACTCGATCACCAGGTTTTAACCAACGATGAACTTGTTCACCAAGTTCAAGAATACATCCAGATCCGACAGTTCCTGAACCAATCATCTCACCAGGGTATAAGGTAACACCTGCCGAAGCCCTCTCAATCATCTCTCCAAAGGAATAAAATAAGTCTTTCATATTTCCTTCGGAAAGAAGGCATCCATTTACAGTAGCTTTCATGGTAAGATCAAAGCCTTTTCCTGCTTTTAATGGTTCAAACTCATCCTTTGTAACAATCCATGGTCCTATCGAAGTGGAGAAATCCTTCCCCTTAGCAGGACCAAGGCCAACTTTCATTTCTTTCCTTTGCAGGTCTCTTGCGCTCCAATCATTTAATATACAGTAGCCAAAAATATGCTCATCCGCTTGTTCTGCAGAAATATTTCTGCCTTCTTTACCAATGATGCAGGCAATCTCAAGCTCATAATCAAGCCAGTTACACTCTTTTGGCTTAACAATGGCGTCTCCTGGTCCTTTAATAGCAAGATGATTTGAGAAATAAAAGACAGGGTTTTCGTACCATTCTGGAATCATTCCAAGACCCCTATTTTCCCTTGCTTGTTTTACATGCTGTTCAAATGCATAAAAATCACGAAAGCTCCTTGGGTATGGCAGCGGCGCCTTTAAACGGAACTCTCTTAATGGATACACTCCTTTTTGCTCCTTTGTAAATGAGAAACTGGACACTTTTTCTAGATTTGCCATACTATTTTCTAGAAAATCCAAGAGATTACTAGGCAGCATTCCACCTGATGCTTCATGCATATCAACCACATGTTCCTGATCCAATAACCATCCTGCCCTATTTGTCCCATCCTTTTTTTCGAAGGTTACGAATTTCACAACATTCACCTTTTTTCTAGGTTTTTCTCTTCATTTCAAACATTTTTGCTAAGGGGTCTGTAAAGATGTTTCCTGCCATTCTTCCTATCGGCATTAGTTTCGCAGAGTCAATCCGTCCCTTATCAAACAGTTCATCGGTTACATGGACATGCACTACTTTTCCAATTACTAGACTTCCTGCCCCAGGCTTTTCACCAAAATGCAATACTTGTTCTAGTTCACATTCTAGGTGGACAAGGGATTCTTTAATGCGCGGCACCTTGACCTTGATACTAGGTTCTTTCGTTAAACCCACTTCCATCATTTCGTCGACATCCGGACTAAATTCAATTGCACAATCATTCATTTGCTCCGCCAAACTGTTACTAACAATATTAATGACAAATTGACCTGTGCTTTCAATGTTTACAAGCGTATCTTTTTTAGCTCCATCTGTTCCTCTTCTCATTGGTGAAAAACAAATGAGCATAGGGTCCGCACAAATGGCCGTGAAAAAACTAAATGGTGCCGCATTAGCAGTCCCCTTCTCATCCACTGTAGAAACAAAAGCTATTGGACGGGGGAGAATGGACCCAACTAATAATTTATACGCCTCTCTCCATTCCAGTGTTTTCGGGGAAATCTCCATTACATTTATCACCTCACTTAGTAGAGCTTTAAATAAGGGAGAGATCACTCTCCCTTTAGCCCTTCTAAACTATTAGTCTCTATTCATTATAAATTTCCTCGTCTTTCCTGCTCCCGCTCAATCGACTCAAATAATGCCTTAAAGTTTCCTTCCCCAAAACCACGTGCCCCTTTTCGTTGAATAACTTCAATAAATAATGTTGGACGGTCAACAATTGGTTTAGAGAAAATCTGCAGTAAATACCCCTCATCATCCCTGTCTACTAAAATATTTAACTCACGCAACTTTTCTATTTCTTCATCAATTTTTCCAATCCGTTCACCTAAGGATTCATAATAAGTATCAGGAGTTTTTAGGAATTCCACTCCATTTTGCTTTAATATAGCTACTGTTGAGACAATATCTTCAGTTAGGATTGCTAAATGCTGTACACCAGGCCCATTATAAAATTCTAGAAATTCCTGAATTTGTGATTTTCGTTTCCCTACCGCAGGTTCATTGATTGGAAACTTGATCCGTCCTCCGTTATGCATAACTTTTGACATAAGTGCAGAGTATTCTGTGGTAATGTCCTTGTCAGAGAAATGTTTCATTTCTTTAAAGCCCATTACCTTAGCATAATACTCTACCCATTCCTCCATGCGCTCAACATTCCCAACGACATGGTCAATCCCAATTAAACCCGCATCTTTCACCGGTAATTCCGCTGAATATGGTTCGAATCCAGGTAAGAACACACCCTGATAATTTTTGCGTTCTATTAACGTATGGATTGTGTCCCCATATGTACCTAGAACGGCTTTTTTAACCATCCCTGATTCATCGCTCATTTCAAATGGGGCCGTAATGGCAATCGCGCCTCGATTCACAGCCTCTTCAAAAGCTTTTTCAACATTATCAACTAAGAGTGCTATATCCTTCACACCGTCACCATGTTTCTTAACAAATTGCGCTACTGACCCATCCTCACTATAAGAACCTGTAAGCAGGAGACGAATATTCCGCTGCTTCAAGCAGTAGGAAGCGGTTTCACGATTGCCCGTTTCAAGACCCGAATATGCTACTGGTTCAAAACCAAATGCTGTACAGAAAAAGTGACATGCTTGTTTGGCATTACCTGTGTAAATCTCAATATAATCCACGTCTCGAACCGGAAAGAAGTCATTAGCTAATTGGTCTGCTCTTACTCTATTTTCTTTCATTTAGAAACCCCCATTAACCAAATGTAATAATATTCAGAATTAATTCTAATTCAAAGAATCTTGTCCTATCAAGGATAGGGTGTAAAGCAATAACGCTTTTTGGTGCTAAAGAAAACAGGATAATTTTTGCGTTATTTCCCGAAAATGCAAAAAGAAACTTACCCGTTTAGGGAAGTTTCTAATTTAATCATAGTGGAAATATTGTTCATTAGTAGAATAGACATTCAAAAAATTTTTTTCGATTAGGAAAGAATCGCCCGATCGCTTGCCATATGTTCACCACGGATCCGTTTAAACTCTGTTAATAAACTTTCAATTGTCAGCTGTTTCTTATTTTCCTCACTGACTTCTAAAATAATCTGCCCCTTATCCATCATAATTAAACGATTTCCTAAATCAATCGCTTGCTGCATATTATGTGTCACCATTAAGGTAGTCAGTTTGTATTTGTCGACGATTTCTCTCGTCAAATTTGTAATTAATTCCGCTCTTGACGGATCAAGTGCCGCTGTGTGTTCATCAAGAAGGAGGATGGATGGTTCTGTGAAAGTTGCCATTAATAAGGATAATGCTTGGCGTTCTCCACCTGATAATAGCCCCACCTTGGCACTAAGCCGGTTTTCGAGTCCTAAATGCAATGATTCCAATACCTCACGAAAATAATCACGGCGCTTTTTAGTTACCCCTTGGCGAAGGGTTCTCATTTTGTTACGTGAATACGCCATCGCAAGATTTTCCTCAATTGTCATACTTGGAGCCGTTCCTGCCATTGGGTCCTGAAAGACACGGCCAATCATTTTTGAACGTTTGTACTCTGACATATTGGTAACATTTTTCCCGTTTATTTGAACCTCACCGACATCTGGGATCAATACACCGGAAATGATATTCATTAGTGTAGATTTCCCCGCACCGTTACTTCCAATAACAGTGACAAAATCCCCAGGCTGAAGGTTCAGATTCACATGATCGATGGCGATTTTTTCATCCGGAGTCCCTTCATTAAAAATCTTATGAATTTCATTTAAGTGTAGCATGATTGTCCCCCTTCGCTGAAGCATTCGCCTGGATGATATTCCTTCGCTCTGATCTACGTCGGGCTTTACGCTTCTTCTCCTTAGAACCTTCAATGATTTTCGGAGCAGTAAGTGCAATAATAACAATAAGTGCAGTAATCAGCTTCATATCACCTGGGTCTAAGAAATCTACACGCAAGGCTAACGTTACAACGATTCGATAAATAATGGAACCGCCAATCACAGCAAGTGTTGTCCGAGCGATTGTTTTTGTACCAAAAAGGGCTTCACCAATAATAACGGAAGCTAGGCCAATCACAATCATCCCGATTCCCATACCTACGTCTGCAAATCCACCTTGTTGGGCAATCAGAGCACCTGAAAATGCTACTAATGCATTAGATAAACCTAAGCCAAACACAACAAGAAGATTGGTATTAGCAGAAAGGCTGCGAATCATACGTTTATTATCTCCAGTTGCTCTAACAGCAAGACCAATTTCCGTCCTTAGGAACAAATCCGTCAGGAATTTAATCACAAATGTAACGATAATCATAAAAAGAAGAATTCCCCATGTTTCCGGCAGGCTGTCACCGAGACCGACCATGGAAAGAATATTATTGAAGAATGAATCAATTCCTGTCTTTTCAAAAAATCCACTGATTTTCGTAAAAGCTGTATCTGTATTTAATAAAGGGATATTGGAACGTCCCATAATTCTCAGATTTATTGAATAAAGTGCAATCATCATTAAAATACCGGAAAGCAAGTTGTTAATCTTTCCAAATGTGTGCAGAAGTCCTGTCAAACATCCTGCTGCAAAACCTGCAAATAATGCCATAATTGTGGCTAAAAATGGATCGGTACCATTCGCAATCATTACCGCTGAAATTGCTGCCCCAGTGACAAAACTCCCATCAACCGTTAAATCCGGAAAATCCAGAATACGAAAGGAAAGATATACGCCCAGTGCCATAATCGCGTAGATGATACCTGCTTCAAATGATCCAAATATGGCTGTAAACATTGAGATCATCCTTTCTTTAATCATTAAGCATCCGTCTTAGATGCAAAATTTTATGTAGTGACAAAGAGGCAGCCTTCTAAATGAAGGCTCCTCATTGAAAAATATTATTTATTTACCTTCGTAGAACTCACCTAAACTACTCCAAGCATCATTGACTTTTAAACCTTGATCTTCAGCAGCCTTCTTGTTAATTACAAGCTTTAAGCTGTTAGGAAGTTCAACAGGAATTTCAGATGCTTTCTTTTTGCCGCTTAAAATGTCAGCTGCCATAATACCAGATTGATAGCCAAGATCGTAATAACTAAATCCACTCGCAGCAACCGCGCCTTTTTTCATAGAATCTAGTTCACCAACGAACAACGGGATTTTCTTACTATTTGCAACGGCAATAACTGAGTCAAGTGCAGTAACAACAGTATTATCAGTAGGAATGTAGATGGCATCAACGCGTCCAACTAATGATTCTGAGGCTTGCTTCACTTCTGCTGTAGTAGAAACAGATACTTTTACTAGCTTAGCACCCTTCTCTTTAACAATCTTTTCAACTTCTTCCACCTGAACAACTGAATTTTGTTCCCCTGAGTTATAGATGACCCCAACATTTTTCGCTTTCACTTCGTCTGTAATAAAGCTGATTGTCTTTTTCGTTGCTTCTGGATGGTTATCTGTTGTTCCAGTAATGTTTTTGCCTGGTTTATCAAAAGCCTCTACCAATCCAGCACCCACTGGGTCTGTTACTGAAGTGAAGATAATCGGAATATCTTTGGTAGCATTCAATGCAGCCGTTGCACTAGGTGTAGCATTAGCAAAGATTAAATCCACTTTGTCTCCGACAAAATTATTCGCAATTGTTTGCGTGTTGTTCATGTCTGCTTGAGCGTTTTGTTCATCAAAGCTAACTTTAATTCCTTTATCTTTTAGAGCCTTTTTAAAACCCTCTGTCGCTGCATCTAAAGATGGGTGTGGTGCAAATTGGGTAATACCTACTTTGAATTCCTTATCTGTTCCCCCTTTTTCAGTTCCGCCTGCGGATTCTTTACTTCCACACCCTGCAAGCAGCATCATTCCTGCTAAAGCAATTGAAAATACTTTTCCTTTTTTCTTCACTAGCTAAATCCCCCTCAAATACTAAAATATTAATTTTCAAAAAATTTAATATATTAAAAATTATTCTAGTATCTTTTTGAAGGAAAATCAATAGATATCGCAAAAATATTTTTTCGCTTTAAAGCAACATAAATGGAATTCTATTCTTTCCTATTATTAATAACCGATTTCTTTCTGCAAAAAATAAAATGCCTCCATGTTAAATGAAGGCATTTTAAAAATTATCTTTTGAAAAATATTATTTTTACCAATCTCGAGTATTTTCAAGTAAAAGGTCGATTTCAACTTTATTAACAATATTATTATTTTTCTCAGATGTTAGATTTGACGTTGCTTCTAGTAATTTGTCTATGTCGATTAGTACAGTACCCATTTCTAACCTCCTGAATGTTAGTTTGTTATTATTTGATAAATCATTCGACAACATCAATGTAAATAATGGGGGTACCTTTTCAATTAATCTCAAAAAAAATAAAAAAGGGCTAATACTTATGATAGATACCCTAGTGAAAGTATGATATTTTTCACTAATTTCTCATAAAAAGGTGTTTACAATGGAAAATGAAATGAAACAAGCGGTTGGGGGACTGCTTGTTTGATTATTTTTTTATGGGAGGGTTTACTATGTACCAATCTATTGCGTGGTACGCTACATTATTTTTCGTATTCCTTATCGCACTAGCATTTTCGTTTGTGTACGGGGAATCGAGAAAACTAAAAGAGTATGGATCTATTCAGGAAAAAGGCTATAAAATTCGTAAATTTTATTTTCTTGGATTACTAGCCATTATGGGATTTGCTTCTGCAATTTCACTAAGCAAACTACCTTACCACGACCAGCACGTACAGGCATAAGAAAATGGCAAGGTTGTTGAGGTTAGTGGGATACAGTTTGCCTGGGAATTAAGTAATGAAAACTTTACTGTGGGGGAGCCTGTCCAGTTTCGTGTTACAAGTAAAGATGTCACCCATGGGTTTGGGCTGTATGATGAAAAACTGCATTTGATCGCACAAACTCAAGCGATGCCCGACTATACAAATATTGTCTCTATTACATTTAAAAAACCGGGAACGTATAAAATTATGTGTTTAGAATATTGCAGCACTGGCCACCATGTCATGATTAAAGACATTGTTGTCAAGCCAAAGGGAGGTAATTAATATGGAAAGTAAAGCTCGGAAACAGATTAAAAAAGGCGTTGCATTTTCATTGATGGTCACCTCTGTGGTTCTGGTTTTCATGATGGTTTTCGGAGTGATGATGTTATTAAATCAAGGAAATGTCGTAAAAATTTCTCCTCAATTGTTTTATAAAGTAATGACCATTCACGGAACAGGAATGATCGGTATCTCCGCACTGGGCGGAAGCGCCATCATGTGGTATTATTTATCGAAATATATTCATTTGAATTCAAAGGTTTTCTTTACCAACCTCATCTTATCTTTGATTGGTGTGGTTATGATACTTGCCGCTATTTTTGTTTTTAATTTTTCTGATGGTTGGACATTCCTTTATCCCCTTCCATCTGCCTCAGCAAAACTAAATGGATCAGCAGGTGCACTATTCTTTTTATTTGGGCTGTTACTGTTAGGCATTGGCTATTTGGTCATGTATTTTTATTTAGCAGCAAGGCTGATCAAAGAATATGGCGGTCTAGGTAAATCACTAGGCTGGGATTATATTTTCAGGGGCAAAAAGGGATATGGACCACCTGCTGCTGTTGTTGCCACAACGATGGTCATTATCGCTAACTCCACTGGAATCTTAGCAGGTGCTACAGCCATAGTTGAATCAATTGTTAATATAATTAATCCAAAGTTCACCTTCGATCCAATGCTCGCAAAACATTTAACCTATGCATTTGGCCATATTTTTGCTAATTGCACCATTTATATGGCAGTTATCGCCGTCTATGAAGTGCTCTCTGAATATACTGGACGTCCCTGGAAATCCAATAAAGCCTTCCTAATTGCATGGAATTTTTCCACTCTGTTTACTTTAATGATTTATACACACCATTTGTTAATGGATTTTGCAGTCCCAAGATGGATGTTAATTATCGGTCAAATATTTTCTTATGCGAATGGTTTACCAGTCATGGTTGTCACTGCATATGGAGCATTGATGATTGTGTTCCGATCGGCTGTTAAATGGGACTTTGCTTCAAGTATGATGTTTCTAGCAATGTTCGGCTGGGTCGCTGGTGCAGTACCTGCGATTATTGATGCCACAATCGTAGTGAACCATGTGATGCACAATACAAAATGGGTGCCAGGCCATTTCCACACGTACATGGGAATGGGTGTTATTGCGATGATCTTCGGTTTTATGTACTATTTCACAAAAACGGAAGGAACACAAAAGCAAAAGGGAATCGATAATTTGGCTATCTCTACCTATTTTTTCTTCTTTACGGGTTTAGCAGGCTCCTTCCTTTATGCTGGAAAAATAAGTACCCCGCGTCGCTGGGCTGAACACTTACCAGAGTGGACAGGAGCGGATCAAGTTGGAGCACTGTGCGGGGTCTTAATTATCATCGCTGTAGTCATTTTTACCATAAGATTTATTATTGGTTTAAGAACTTTAGGTAAGAACTCTGAGACTAATTCATTAAAATCGGTATCATAAGTAAAAATCCAGCCAAAGCAAACTTGGCTGGATTTTATTAGTCTATTAATAAGTTTCTATTTATATCATGCGGTGTTTTTCATGGTTGTTCGTTTACTACTTTGGTTGAAAAAGAACTTCATCATCGGTGGTGTAACAATGGTTGTCACTAGTACAACAACTACTAATACAGCAAAAAGTTCCTCTGTGATTAATTTACTCTCTAAACCTATTGTGGCAATAATTAACGCAACCTCTCCACGTGAAACCATGGCTGCACCGATTCCTAGGGAGTTCTTCCAAGAAAAGCGTGCGATTTTTGCACCTGCTGCTGCACCAATTAATTTGGTTAAAATCGCAAGGATACTAAGCCCCAACATAAGCCCCAAATGTTGAGAGATTCCATCAAAACTTACTGACAAACCAATCGAAGTGAAAAATACTGGAACGAAAATAGAATAACTAATGGTCTCCACTTTCTTAAATATTTTATGTTTATAATCTGTCTGACCAATCGCAACCCCAGCGATATAGGCACCAATAATGCCCGCAACACCTGTTAATTCTGCAGCAAAAGAAAACAAGAAACAAATAATTAATGCACCTGTGACAAGTGATTCTGTAACCTTTAGTGGAGCAAATTTCTTTAAAAGCCATGGTACAATCTTCCAGGCTACTAAAATAGCAACCGTGAAAAAGAGGACCTTTTTCATAATCATCATATTTAAATTCACTTCGTCTCCAGCCATACTCATGAGGAAAGCTAAAGCAATGATCACAAGAACATCATCAATAACTGCTGCACCTAAAATTGTTGTCCCTTCTTTAGATTGAATCATATTTAACTCTTTCAATGCTTGAACAGAAATACTTACACTAGTTGCAGATAGTAATAATCCTAAAAATAATGCTTCGATGGTTGACATATTCAGCAAAATCCCCGTCAGATAACCAGCCAATAAAGGAACAATGATTCCACTGATCCCTACAAAGGTTGATGCCTTCCAAGTCCGTCTAAATTCATGGATATCAGTCTCCAGCCCGGCGATAAACATTAACAAGATCACACCAATTTGGCTTAGGTCTGCAATGGTTTTCGTTTCTGAAATTAACCCCAAGACCGCAGGTCCGATAATAACCCCAATTAATAGCTTTCCTAAAACTGAAGGCTGGCCTAATTTAACACTAATATCACCAGCAATCTTTGAGGCAAATAAAATAATCGCCAATTCTAAAATTAATTCCATCCAATCACTACTCCTTTTAAAAAATGGCTGTGTTAAAGAATAATGTTGATTTTGTCACGTTGATTGGAGTGGAAGGCACGAAGACTCCTGCGGGAGTACGGGGCAGGGGAGACCCCGCAGGCGCTGAAAGCGCCGAGGAGGCTCCCCGCAACGCCCGCGGAAAGCGAAGTGCCTGGAACGCAAATCAACAGACAAGTTTAACACAGAAAAAAATAAAAGGGTCTGTGTTTTAACAGACCCTTTTTGAATACAAAAAAGCCCGTCAACCACGGGACATAGTAATCCCTTGGTGACAGGCTCCTCCAGATACAACAGTTATTTTATTAATCACATTATAACATTATTTATATTAATATTCAATCCCACTTTTTCATTGTACTCATTACCTTTTCCTTAAGAATCATAATAATAGTGGTTTCTCCTTTATTCGCTTTTTGTTTATTCCATTCATTAAAGCTGGCAACCGTAATTAAGATTAGGCCCGCAATTAATAAATAGAACCACCACGGCATATTCCCCCAGTACGGTCTTGTTTGCAGGAATACGTTTAATAATAAAACGCCAACTCCTACAAAGAAATATGATTTAATTTGTAAGAACATTCCTGCCATCAACGACAACAAGGAAAGTGTCCCGACAATGATTGCATCATAAATTGTGTTGCTCGCCAAACCATCTTGAATTAATAATAATGAAACGACGAGCAGGACCCCCCATTGGACAGCTTTTGTTATTTCCGCATATCGCCCCTTTAAACAACGTCGAATGAAAATTATCAATATTATAAAGGGAAGAACAATTACTTCCCGCTCCCATAATGCTGGAATATTAAGTTTAGCTATGATTGAATAATATGGTTGTAATAAATAGGCTCCTCCAAGTATGGTCATTAGGACCGATAACCTTTCAGGCACTCTTTTTCTTTGCAGAAAAAAAGAAATGGCGATCAACACACCCGGTATTGCACTACTCCAGATAAATGGATCCTCGAACATATACATAAGACTAAAAAACATGAATGAAACTAGTGTAAAACCATCTAATTTTATTTGCTGAATTTTTTGTCCATATTCAACTAGCTGTTTGTAAACCAATTGGCCTATTATCGAAAGGACAATTCCTGCCACTCCAGTGACTAGCTGTCTAGCAATATCACCTATGTCCCCCATATAAATAAATTCTACTGTAGCAATAAATACTAAAAATAACGGAACAATTCCTAAAACATCCCAGTGGATTTTATGCAAATAAACCACTGTTCCTAAAGCATAGGCAAGCGTAACAAGATATGGAAGCAAATCAAACGGATAAGTAATCAACGTTAACACAATTCCAATTATTGAATAAGGGACTAAATAGTAAGCAGTCCGTTTTTTATATTCATCGTTTGTGAAGAAAACAAACAAGAGAAGTAGCGCACTAGTAAACACAAACTCATAGTTTCCAAAAGATTGATTAATTATTAGCTCTTGGCTAGATGAAACTATAAAGAATACGGAAGTAAAACTCCCATAAAGAAAGGCTTTAATTTTCCATTCGACAGTCATCAACTTTGTGCTCATTGCATAGACAAACAACGCCAAGATAAAGCTGTAAATAGCGTCTGTCTGAAATGCGAACCATGTGAATAATAGCGTCAGTGGATAAATGCTGTGTCCTACCCACCCAAACGCAAATGATAGGTTCAAATCATTTTTCCGTAAGAGATAGGCGATCACCAGAATGATCACTGCACTAGTAGAAGTAATTAAAGAATGTATGGTATGACTTAAAGTAAAGGATAGCATAATCGCCTGGATGATTGAAAAATAGGAAATCAGTGCCGTAATACTTACTAAAAAAGGAACCCACTTCGTACCATGCTTTTTATACAAATAATAATACATTCCAATTCCAACTAACAAAATAAGCGGTTGAACCCAAACATGGTTTATGTGATTAAACAATGCTTGGAGGATGGCCACAGTATAAAGTGCATGGGATGTATACAAAGAGATTTTATCCAACCTCTTTTCCCCTACAGCTCTCCACACAAAACTAGATAATAAAACAAGGAAGGCTGCGATAGCAAAATTAACTCCATACCCAAATTCTCTAAGATAAAAAGAAAAATTACTATTAATTTCTTCTCCAAAAGCAGCGATGGATAGACCAAGTAAACTAGGAGTAATCCATACAGCAGCTTCCTTTAGGAAAATCCTTGCTTCTCTCTTATAAACTAAATAGGAAGCAACCATAAGTAGGCATAAGAGAACACCTAATTCCCACCATAATAACAACGAAATAGCCATCATTATAGCAAGTACCATGACCGATAACCCAACATCTCTGGAGGCAGTCTGAATGTTCTTTACGTGCATTGAAAGTTGCGCAATACCTAATATACTAAATAGGATAAACCCTGTAATAGATAATTGTAGAGCTAAATTTATTGCATCAAAAGGCTGGCTTAGTAATGCAATAATTTCATAAATGCTGGAGGCTGCAAAAACAGCGCTTAAATACGGAAATAACCTTCTTGAACCGTGCTGGGACAAATAAACAAAGTTAGCTGCAATGATAAAATAAGCGAGCATAAGAACTAACGACGGATTCCCTGCACGCAGGAGAATTCCTTCGAGACTAATATAAATAAATGCCATTCCGGATATTATTGAACTGGTATATTGAAATGCTTTATTTAATGAAAACTGGTTATTCAAAGCCCTTGGAACAAAGACCATTCCAAATCCGACCAGAGCATAAATGATCGCCCCAAAAGAATCCAGGAAACTGTGCTCAATTAACTGATAAGCACCGTAAACAATCATGATACTAAAAATGAAATGATATTCCTTTCTGCCGCTCACATACATCATTGATAAATATATAATCGCTGTTAATAGCAAATTGAAGCTGTATAAAACCTTGTTATCATAGAGAAAAAGCATAAATAGTGTACACAAAACGAGATTCACTTGGACATACGGGATAAATTCCTTCGTGAAAAGTTTGATTGATTCCCTATTCTTTAACTTATGATAAATAAAAATGAAGATGGCATTGAAAATCATCATACCCAGGTAGAAGAAATCAATTTTCAGATGGA
Organism: Neobacillus sp. MER 74; assembly: GCF_023714155.1. Taxonomy (NCBI): domain Bacteria; kingdom Bacillati; phylum Bacillota; class Bacilli; order Caryophanales; family Bacillaceae; genus Neobacillus; species Neobacillus sp. MER 74. The sequence continues at coordinate 51,184 of NZ_JAMAUV010000017.1, read as the reverse complement.
AGCTAGCTAAAAGAAAGGCCATTCCTAGAGATACCGAAACAAAGGCGAACCAAACAAATAATCTTGATGCTAAGTTTTTTGCAAAAAAATAGTAAACAATAACTGGCAGCAAGCTGCCAAGCATTCCGAGTAAATAACGCCCTTCCCCATAAATTGATAAATAGGATCCCAATAGACCAAACCATCCCAAAGAGAGAATAAATATTGGTAAAAACAAACTACCTAAGACACTAAAGGCAAAAGCAGTTTTTTCTATTTTTAATATTTTTTTCGTTAGAAAGGCAATTCCATAAAATAAGATAGCAACAATTGCAATGGACCCACTTTTCATGAAATTTGTCATAGATTCCCAATTACTTGTAGCAACAAACAATCCTCCGATAAGTAAGAAGATTACTCCGATGTTTAATAACCACGTAATATTTCTTTCACGAATCTCTTCTGGTGTTCGTGTCTTCATCACTTTCGAAGGTTTTTTTGGCACTTGCGAATGGACTTGTACGTTTTTTTCATTTATAGGAGGCTTTGTCTCCATTTCAATTAAATCTAAATGATATTGGTGATGTGCTCTTGAAACTATGTCGACTATTTCATTGGAAAGGTACCCCTCCTCTTTTAATGTGTATAACTCTTTTCTAAAAATTTTCCGATGCTCTTCTCGTGTATTCAAATCCATAAAATCTCCCCACAATCATACAAAAATGTAAATTATACCATTTTTTCTTCATGGTGTAATTTTACACCATTTATGAATATTTTCCAATACATATTCAAAAAAACGTATTCATAGGCGTCCTTTCGTAAAAAATTTTACCTTTGGGTAAAATATCTGTATGATGTAAGAGGATTTACTTAAATAGACGGAGGAAACTATGCTTACATATAATGAAAAATTAGCGATTATCGAATCATTTCCTGAATTGGAACGAAAAAATGTTTCACTAGGACGAGTCAATTTTCAGTTCGAAGGCAGTGTCTCAGATAAGAAAAACATTGTTTATCACTTACACCCAAACGGGAATGGGTTTATTTATGCTGGTCAGTTGGACAATTATGATTCGGATGAAAAAGGAATGGTCAATATCCGTGATTACTCCGAAGACCAACTCCGTAAATTGTTAAAACAATCGATTCAATCCCTATCTCCAGTAGAAAAAACAGCTGCAGAAGAAGCGATTATTGGAGATTCAAAAGAGGAGCGTTGGGTAGATAGTGAAAATAATGTTCTAATTCTAGTGGAAGAAAATGAATCCTGGAATATCTATTACGGGTTAAACCTGGATGCAACCTTTGATACCTATGAGGAAGCTGAGATGTTTTTAAAAGAGGAAGGTTTTTCTAAGCAGTAATGGAATGAAACATGGCGGTGCATGTGCACCGCCATTCTTTATATACATTCTTTATCGATCCATTCGTCTAAGCGGATAATGCTTTGTTTGGCTCGTTCATATTCAATCGTCCGATAATGATGCATTCCGCCCTCTTCTTCATCCTTTTCATCTGCCCATTTAACAATTTGCTGTAATGGCGTTCGAACAATATCGTTGGATGGCAAAAATGAGTCGGTATGAAACAAAATAGCAAGTGCGATTGTCTTGGCTTTGATTGGATTCTCACCAAGGCGAATCAAGAGCTTATGAGCCCTTTCCGCCCCTTTGATTGGGTGAATATCATTTTGTTTGTATAAGTCATAATCCCATTTTCCATTTTTATACCATGTATAATGACCCATGTCATGGAGGAGTCCTGCTTTTGCAGCAATGTCCACATCCAGTTGATGATCCTTCCCAAGTTGAAAAGCATGGTAGGCAACCGCAATCGCATGGGCAAGACCTGAACGATTCAAATATTTTTGGGCAATATGATGTTCAAATATATTCAATAAGGTAACGTCTCTCATGCGATCTCTCCTAACTTTTTTAAAATAATATATTTTATTTATTATATGCTAACAATTGGTGCATGGCTATTTTTTTATTATTAGGCTGTGTTAAACTAGTCTGTTGATTTCCGTTCCAGGCACTTCGCTTTCCGCGGGCGTGCCGGGGAGCCTCCTCAGCGCTTTTAGCGCCTGCGGGGTCTCCCCTGCCCCGTACTCCCGCAGGAGTCTTCGTGCCTTCCACTCCAATCAACAGAGTTCCAAAATCTACATTATTCTTTAACACAGCCTATTATTAAAAAGCAGCAAGCATGTAAATGCCTGCTGCTGCCTATAACCAAATTATTTTAACGCTTGGACTTCCGATAGCCTTGATCCTGTGCTTCTTTTTCTGAACAGAACCAGACGATATTGTCTGTGGTGGATTCGTAAAAACTACCACCAGGTACATGATAAATATGGGAATTAGCATTCCCTTTAATTTTCCCTTTACAATCCAAGTTAGTTTCTTGATCATCATTTGGGTTATTTTCATAACTTTTTCCAGATGATGTGCTTGGATTTGACTTTTTTTCATCAGCGCTCTTAGTATTATCAGTGCTATACCCATCCTCTTGGGCATAATTTTCAATGGACCAAATGCCTATACCCTTTTTTTGTGCTTTCTTTTGGATCGCATAAAATTCATCAACATATTGAGTATTGGGTGCATAGATATAGGCTACTCGTGCAAGTCCTTCCTCAAGCAGCATTTCATTAAACATTTTTCCATTTACATAAAAATAAGCAAGTAACCGGCCATATTTATCCCGTCCCTCACCAATTCCAGGTTCTATTTCGACTTTTGTACCGACAGCGAGAATCTTCTTAGTATACTCAGACGCTTCCGGTCCAAATGGTTGAACACCTAATCGGGGGTGGTGTGTCTCTGGTGTATCCACACAGAGCATTCTGACCTTTTCGACGGTCCCATTAAGATTAATCTCAACGGTATCCCCATCGACATTCTTTACAATGGTAGCAGGAAGCAATTTCTTATGAGCAGTTTTCTGCTCTGGGACTTCTAATTGAGAAGGTGAAGAATCACTCGTTTCATTCGTATTCACTTCTTTATTCTTGATAGGAGAAGTCGGTCCTGTGTCATTCTTATCCTTTAAGGTTTCGCTATTATTACATCCAGTGAGAATAATAGCGATAATGACGAGTAATGAAATGATTAATTGGTAAAGTCTCTTGTACATTGCAAGTTCCCCTTAATGTTATTTCCTATAATTTTTGCAGCAAAAGAAAAAGAGAGAAGTATCGCTTCTTCTCTCTTTAACAGTGTTATTCACCTGATGTCTCAGTGTCACCTTTTGGACCTAAATATTCATAATCGTTAGGGTTAATTGGTGTGTAACCTTCTGGCTTATAGAAACGTAGTAAGTCTTTGTAAACAATCTCATCAGACATATTAAGTTCCATATTGACTTTGCTATCTACATCCTTACATGTAGTATTATCCTCTAATAATTCACCCGTTGCAGAAGAATAGCATTTCTCATTAATCTGGATGGCATTTGAAGTTACAAAATCACCATTTCTAAATAATGCCCAATTACGGTGTTGTTTAGAAAGTAAATCTGAACCAAATTCCATATAATCTTTCGTATCTATACCTAATAAATGAAGAACGGTTGGACGAACGTCGACTTCCCCGCCAACTTGGTGTTGTATACCGCCTTTCACACCAGGTACATGAATAAATAATGGAACACGCTGTAATTTTGCATTAATTGCAGGAGTGATTTCGTCTACACCCATAACCTTTGCCATTGCATCGTTATGGTTTTCAGAAATGCCGTAATGGTCACCATACATAACAATAATGGTATTATCATACAAACCGTTTGCTTTTAAATCATTAAAGAATTGCTCGAACGCCTGATCCATATAGTTTGCCGATTGGAAATATTGGTTTACAACCGTATCTCCATAATCGCCAGCAGGAAAATTTGTATCCTCTGGATCCATTTCAAAAGGAAAATGATTGGACAATGAAATGAACTTTGTATAGAACGGCTGCTTTAAGCTTTCAAGTAATGGGATAGATTCCTTAAAGAAAGGCTTATCTTTCATTCCATAGTTTTTTGTATTTTCATCTGACATGCTATAGTACTCTGCATCAAAGAATTTATCATAGCCAAAAGCTTTATAGATCACATTTCGATTCCAGAATGTTTTATAGTTACCATGTAATACTGCAGAACTATATCCTTGTCCTTTTAAAATCGATGGCATAGCTTGATACGTGTTTTGGGCTTTGTTAACAAAAACTGCACCTTGTGCCATTGGATAAAGTGAGTTTTCCATTAAGAATTCGGCATCCGATGTTTTTCCTTGACCTGTTTGATGATAGAAATTATCAAAATAGAAGGTATTTTTATCATGTGTCAATGAATTTAAAAATGGTGTTACTTCTTGTCCGTTAGGCATTTTATAATTAATCATAAAACTTTGAAAGGATTCCATAGAAATATAAATTACATTCATACCCTTAGCTTTACCAAAGTATTTTGGGTTTGGGGCAGCATAATTTGCTTTACGGTAGTTCTCCACATCTGTAATATCACTGCTATCAGCCAACGCACGCTGACTAGAGGACTTAATATTTTGGATAACATCATAGATAGTAAAGTTGTACGCCCCAAGGTATTTTACTAAATAATTTCGGTCAAAAGATCGTGACAGTAGTTGTGGACGATCCTTTTCCGCTAAACCTAAATTAAATAGAAAAGTAGTGATTGAAAATAATAGAACAATTTTATAGGTTTTTCTGTTCGATACCGTTACTTTTTTGAAGACTGTTAATGCTAATGCAATTAATATAAACATGTCTGTAAAATAAAAAATATCAAAAGGAGACATTAACGAAAGTGCACTGTCACCAAGCTGACCAGCATTCGTTTTGGTTTGCATCAACACTGGCACCGTAATGAAATCATTAAAGAAGCGATAATAGGCGATATTCGCATACAATAAGAATGATAAAAGGAAGTTAATTAAAATCATAATTAACTTTGAACGCTTCTTAAACAGCAGTGCTATACCAAAGAAGAAAAGTGCTGAACTTAAAGGATTTATCAAAAGTAGAAACTTTTGTAAATTATTTTCAATACCTAAGTTAAATTCAATTTGATATGCTGCATATGTTTTGATCCAAAATAAAACAACTGCAGCCGCAAAAAATGTAATATGACTATTTTTTAATGTTTTAGGTAGTTTAATTTTATTCATTTAAAAATTTCTCCCCTCACTTACCAATTAAGCTCCGGTAAACGAACCTCAATTACTATATCACATTTCTTCTCAAAATAAAAACAAAAATCATGTTATATCTTCCAATTCTTATCAACATAAATCTACATTATTTGCTGATACCTTAGCCATTTTTAAATTGGTCATTTCTATTTCTATGTTATTTATTTGTTGGACATGACTATTTTCAGGTCCTCATTTATATAAGACGAATAAGTCTTATTTTAGTTTCAAATTTTTATTTAATACGTGATACGTTCCATTAAGTTTCCATTTCTACATATATTAAACCTGAATGAATTTGGGAGCAATATGAATTTAGCCTTATCTTTTACAAAAATGGAGCCATGTTTACTTGAATGAACTTTGTAAACATTGGAAAGTATATACACAGAGGAAAGAAGAACATTTAGAAGGAGAATCCCATGCCCAGAATAAGGCCTGACTTTACAAAGAGCCCATATTTTGTTGATGAACCAGGAAATTGGCATTTAAAGCCTGGTGCACCGAAGGAAATGCAGATAGAACTCAATCATTATCTAAATAGCCTGGAAGAGGTGGATGAGCCAGGAACGATCAATGGTGTACATATTGACTACCCTTAGAATGAAAAATTGCCCACTAAATAATAAAAGAATGCGATTGAAAACCTTTTTGAATTACCTAATAAATGACTAGGAGTGAATCACATGCATATTAACCGAGTTAAGCAGATTTTGTCTTCTTCAGCAGATATCGAAGTCAAGTATAATGGTGCATCAGTATGGATTGATCAATTAAATGAAGACGGACATACTGCCACAGTTCATTTACGCGGTCCATTGGAAGAACGATCAACTGTTGACATTGGAGAGTTAGTAGAAGAATAAATTTTTTGGTGAGTGATGTGAAATCAAATAACGATTTTTTTATACACAATAAAAAGGCAGGATAGGATTCCTGCCTTACTCCATGTTTTGGATACTATGCTTTGCTAATAATTGTAGAGTCATGTCATCCATCGGAGGATTATGAAGTCCGGCTCTTACATCCCGATAATATCTTTGCAATGGATTACTTAATGAAAGACTTTTTGCTCCCACGATACGCATGGCTAAGTCAACAATTTCAATAGCTAGATTGGTCACAGTTAATTTAGCTGCCCCTAAATGAGCGCCCATTTTTTCTCTATCCTCAGTGTTTGAAGAATCCCACTGTTTAGACGCCCCATATAAAAAGTACTCGGACTGCATGACCTTTAGTTCCATCTCACCCAGTTTTTGTTGTACATTTGGTAAATCGATGATCGGCCCTACGATACTATTAGGAGAATACTCCTTTGCAAATTGAATAGCATAAGTTTGGGCGGCTTTTGCTATACCAAGATAACAAGCTGGTATATGTAAGAGCCATCCATTCACTTTTCTTCCTGTGGTACTAAACTCTTCGACAAGATTTTCAGCTTCCACAAAACAATCCTCAAGAATTAAGTCATGACTGCCTGTCCCTCTTAAAGAGATACTGTCCCATGTTTCTTCAATCATAATCCCTTTTGACGTTCGAGGGATTAGAAAATTTGCCACTTCATCTGTATCTTTAATGGTAGCACTAACGATAAAGTAATCAAGGACAGGAGACATCGTCGTAAACGTTTTTCTTCCATTAATATTCCAGCCACTCTTACACTTTTCCGCTGTTGTTTCCGGTCTTCCACCCCGAGTAGGACTACCTGTTTTCGGTTCGCTTTGAGCACTATTTATTAATGCACCTTTCTTCACCTGTTCACAAATTTCCTTAAAGACAGGCTCCTTCCATGAGTTTTTTTCATTGAGATTCATGATAATGCCCATATGCCATCCGATGGAAAGAGCAGTTGCCCCATCACCTTCGGCTATCTTTTCTTGGAGTCGAATGAGTTCGTAAAGTGCAATTTCCTGTCCGCCATACCTAGAGGGGACAGTTAATGTAGTGTATCCAGAATTTTTAAGGTCCAGAATATTTGCATAAGGAAAGGCGCCCTCAATGTCTATTTGATGTGCACGCATTTTAAACTGTTTCGAAAGGCTACTCATAAGTTCAATTCGTTCATCCAATGTTCGTTTTTCAAGAAAATTCATTATCTATCTCTCCCATTAAAAATATTTGTGTCAAATGTGTGTCATACCTCACTGAAAGTCAAATGCTCGTTGTTCTATAATACAAGAAGAAAAATCTTCCATGCCTATGAACATATTTCTTAATATATAACGTAAGATTGAGGAAATAATAAGATGGCATGGGAATTAAAGGAGGATTTTATGAAACAAGGATCAAAACAACTTTTTATACAAACTGGAAGCCTTGTAGCTGGTTTTATGGTTTGGGTACTTATATCATCACTTATGCCTTTTATAAAAGTAGATATTCAACTTACTTCCTCACAAATTGCATGGGCAACTGCTGTCCCTGTTATCCTTGGCTCACTTCTCCGTGTGCCGATTGGCTATTGGACAAATCGCTATGGTGCTCGACTTTTATTTACAATTAGTTTCATTATACTACTTATTCCTATTGCATTGTTAAGCTATGCAAATTCCTTGAGTACGCTTATCATTGGCGGGTTATTACTTGGGATTGGAGGTGCAGTCTTTTCTGTTGGTGTAACTTCTCTTCCAAAATATTATGAGAAATCAAAGCATGGGTTTATTAATGGAATATACGGAGCAGGTAATATTGGAACCGCCATTACTTCCTTTTCAGCACCTGTTCTTGCTACCGCATATGGTTGGAGAAATACGATAAAAATCTATCTGCTCGTCGTGCTTCTCTTTGCCCTTTTAAATTTTATATTAGGGGATAGAAAGGAACGAAAAGTAAACATTTCCTTACCTGACCAAATCAAAGAGGTGTATAAAAATCCTAAACTATGGTTTTTAAGTTTATTTTATTTTATCACGTTTGGTTCCTTCGTAGCCTTCACCATTTATTTACCATCGTTCTTAGTCAATCACTTTCAATTGGATAAAGTGGATGCAGGACTTCGAACAGCCGGTTTTATTGCCTTAGCCACAATTTTTAGACCAATTGGGGGATGGTTAGGCGATAAAATTAATCCGTTTCTTATTTTAATGGCTGTTTTCTTTAGCCTAACTTTTGCAGGATTTCTATTGTCATTTACTCCCTCGCTGCCAATTTATTCATTTGGCTGCTTATTAGTTGCTTTCTTTGCAGGGATTGGAAATGGGGCGATCTTTAAATTAGTCCCATTATATTTTTCAAAGCAAGCTGGAATTGTGAATGGTATTGTTTCAGCCATGGGGGGACTTGGTGGTTTTTTCCCTCCAGTTATTCTTACCATACTTTTTAATTGGACTGGACATTATGCAATAGGGTTCATGTCCCTCTCAGAGTTTTCTTTAGCAAGTCTGGTTATAGTAGTTTGGCTATATTACCAAGATAAGTTAGATATTTCTGCTAAGATTGTTAATCATGCTTTAGACGGTATTTGTGTAACCGATGTTCACGGAATCATTCAAAGTGTAAATCCTGCATTTACGAAAATTACCGGATATAGTCAGGCCGAAGTCGTAGGTAAAACCCCAAGTGTACTTCAATCCGGGGAACATGGGCATGAATTTTACAATCAAATGTGGGAGAGTCTAAAGACCAATGGTGTTTGGGAAGGGTACATTTGGAATAAACGTAAAAATAATGAAATTTACAGAGAATGGCTTACCATTACGGCTATTAAAGATGACGTTGGAGAAACAAAAAACTATGTAGGTATGTTTTATGAGGATAATGAAAAATCCTAAATAAACATAACAAAAGGAGACCTTCCGTGTGTGGAAGGTCTCCTTTCGTTATGCTTAGGATCAAATTATTACAACTTTTTGTCATCCGCCTTGAGTTCACAGTTCGTTCACCATTTTTGTGACGTACGTCACAAATTTCATGTTACCATCTGATTTATATTAATAACACAAACACAAATACTTTGAAAATAAAAATTAAAGCACTTTAGGGGGAATAAATAATGGCCCGAATTAATTACTGGAACCCAGAAGATGAAAAGTTCTGGAAAGCAGAAGGAAAAAAACATGCACGTCGAAATTTATGGATTTCCGTACCATCATTGATGATCGCATTTATTGTCTGGCAAATTTGGTCCGTGGTTGCTGTTAGGCTTAACGACATTGGCTTCCATTTTACTGAAGAACAACTCTTTACACTTGCAGCTGTGCCTGGTTTGGTTGGGGCAACACTTCGTTTTGTTTATACATTCGCTGTTGGCTCAATTGGTGGTAAGAACTGGACTGTGATTTCAACAGCTGTCTTAGCCATTCCTGCGATTGGAATTGGTTTTGCAGTTCAGAATCCGGAGACACCATTTTCAATCATGTTGTTACTAGCAGCTCTTTGTGGTCTTGGCGGTGGAAATTTCTCATCCTCTTCAGCGAATATTAGCTTTTTCTTTCCTAAGAAAGAAAAAGGAACAGCACTTGGTATTAATGGTGGTTTAGGTAACATGGGGGTATCTGTTGTTCAATTTGTTACACCGTTAATTGTTACTTCAGGAACTTTTGCACTAGTCGGCGGCAATCAAGTGTTAGCAAATGGTGAGAAAGTTTGGTTACAAAATGCAGCATTTATCTGGGTTATTCCAATTGTAATTTTAACAATACTAGCTATGTTTAAAATGGATAATGTTCCTGGTGCAAAACAATCTGTAGCGGATCAATTTGTCATCGTAAAACGTAAACACACTTGGATTATGACAGCTCTTTATATAGCAACATTTGGTTCATTCATTGGCTATTCAGCGGCTTTCCCGCTCCTTTTAAGATCACAATTTCCTGAGCATATTTCACTTGCCTTCCTTGGAGCCTTAGTAGCAGCGGCGGCAAGACCTGTAGGCGGCTGGTTGGCTGACAAACTCGGTGGTGCAAAGGTGACCTCATATGTTTTAGTTATCATGGGAATTGGCGCAGCGGGGGTTATTTACTTCCTAAATGGCAAACAGTTTGCTGGATTCTTAGTAGCTTTCTTAGTACTTTTCATTGCTTCTGGAATTGGTTCAGGTTCAACGTTCCAAATGATTCCTAACCTGTTTATTCCGAAAGAAGCAGCACCAGTTATTGGCTTTTCAGCAGCATTTGCAGCTTATGGATCATTCTTTATACCAAAGTTATTCGGATGGTCAGTTAACGCTACTGGCACACCAGTTACTGCATTTTACTTCTTTATCGGTTTTTATGTTATATCCTTTGTGCTTAACTGGTATTTTTATCAAAGAAAAGCAACTGCAGCTAAAGCTCTTACACAGCAAGTCGGGTAATCCCGGCTTGTTTTTTATATAATAAAGACGCAGTTAAAAAAACTGCGTCTACAATAGTTTATTTAGATTTTTTCAATTGCAACAGCGCATGCTTTGTATTCGGCGGTTCCTGAAATAGGGTCGTATTCATTTAATGTTAATACATTTGTTGGTGTTTCACTCCAGTGAAAACTCATAAAGACCAAGCCTGGTACCACCTGTTCTGTAACCTTTGCCTTTACCTCAAGCTCCCCTCTTCGTGAACGAACCCTGACCACTTCTCCATCCATAATTCCTAGTGCTGCTGCATCAGAAGGAGAGATATCTAGGGTCTCTTCCGTTTGTTTCACCTTTACACCAGAAGCATAATGACGAGTCTGAGAATGGGTATTATAAGATTCATAGCGACGGCCAGTCGTTAGTGTAAATGGATAGTCATGATCTGGTAACTCTAACGGAGCTGTGTAATCTACCGGAACAAATGGTGATTTTTTCGTTGGCACTTCATGCTGATGGAACCTCTCATGCATGATAAAAGTTCCAGGATGACTTTCGTCCGGACATGGATAGTGGATGCTATACTCTTTTTCGAGCCTCTCGTAAGAGATACCACCATACATCTCCCAAGCAAGTTTCCTCACTTCATCCCAAATCTCTTCACTATTTTTATAGGTTATCGGATAACCCATAATTGTGGATAATTCACAAAGGATTTCCCAATCCTCTTTCACATTTGGATGTGCCTCAATTGCTTTGCGAACCCTTTGAATTCTTCGATCTGTGTTGGTATAAGTACCATCTACTTCTCCCCATGAACGAGCTGGTAAAACAACATCTGCCATTTTGGCTGTTTCGGTCATGAAAATATCTTGAACAACTAACAAATCTAATTTCTCAAGCAATTTTTTCGTATGGTTCATATGAACATCGGCAAGTAGAGGATTTTCACCAATAATATATAGTGCCTTTAGTTCACCCATTTCTAAGCGGTCAAATGTACGCGTTTGTGTATCGCCTGCCTGCGGATTTAATTCGACTCTCCATTCTTTTTCATATCGGCTACGGAATTCGTCATTTGCTAAACTCATTGCTCCAGCTAATTGGTTTGGCAGGCATCCCATATCCCCAGCACCTTGGACATTGTTCTGGCCCCTTAATGGCATAATTCCAGTTCCTGGTTTTCCAATATTTCCGGTTAATAAAGCAAGATTGGCGATATCAAATACATTATTAACACCACAGTGATGCTCTGTAATACCAAGTGTATATGCTATCATTGAACAGCTTGCTGAAGCATACTCCCTAGCTGTAGCGACAATATCTTCTGATTGCAAACCAGTAATGCTTGCAGCAAATTCAGGAGTATATGGTTCAACTTGTTTTTCAAGTTTCTCAAAGTCGACCGTAAATTGTTTAATAAACTCAGGATTATATAAGCCTTCTTTCAGGATAATTCGAATGAATGCATTGATAAGTGCAATATCTGTACCGACATTAATTTGCAGATGACGGTGCGCAACTTTCACCATATCAATCCTTCTTGGATCAATAACGATTATTTTCAGGCCGGCTTTTGCTGCCTTTTTAATGCGATTAGCGATAATTGGATGTGCCTCTGTTGTATTCGACCCCATTAAAAGCAGCACCTCTGCCCGCTCAAAATCTTCCAGAGTATTTGTTGGGAAACCGCTTCCAAAAACAGTTGCCAGACCGGCAACGCTAGGAGCGTGTCAGGTTCGATTGCAGCCATCAATATTATTACTCTGGATGACCGTTCTCATGAATTTTTGTGTTATATAATTGGATTCATTTGTACTCCGTGCACAAGCAAACATAGATATTGCATTTGGTCCCCATGATGTTTTGATGCTTAATAATTTAGTGGCAATGTATTGATAGGCTTCATCCCACGTCGTTTCAACCAACTTACCAGCTTTACGAATTAATGGGGTTGTTAATCTATTCTTAGCATGGACATATTCATAGGCAAATGCACCTTTTACACATGTTTGTCCTTTGTTGACAGGTGCATCCTTATCACCACGAATTTTCATGATTCGGTTGTCTTGAACTTCAAGGACTAGGCCACATCCCGTTCCACAATATCCGCAGATCGTTTTGACTAAATTAGAATCTCCCAACATGTTCACTCCTCTATAAAAAGCATTGTAACTATATAATAATAATAATCTATATATTTTAATTGTAGATTCTTTTTTCGCAATATATGTGTCTATTTTTTGAAAAATTTAGCAATAAAAAAACGAGAGAATCGTTCTCCCGTTTTTTAAGCAGTTTTGGCAGGCAGTAAGATATTAAAGGTGGTCCCTTTATTAGGTTCGCTTTCTACAAAGACCTTCCCATTATGACTTTCAATGATTTTGAAGCTCACCATTAATCCTAAACCGTTCCCGTTCTTCTTCGTTGTATAAAACGGCTCGCCAAGTTTCTTTAATTTCTCCTTAGAAATGCCCACACCTGTATCTTGAATAGAAATTTGAACATTATTATCGTGGATGATTGTTTTTACATGTAGTTCCCCGCCGTCTGGCATAGCTTCAATTCCATTTTTGATGAAATTTAAAAATACCTGTTTTAAACGATTCTCATCACATTCAATTTGAATAATTTCCTGATTGCAATCAAATGTTAAACCGACATTTTTCTTTCTTGCTTCAAATTCAAGCAATGAGACAACATTCTTAATTACAGGAACTACATTCTTTTCTTCTAATTCCACTGCTTTTGGCTTTGCTAATACCATAAAGTCCTCAACTATAGTATTAACTCGTTCAATTTCATCGAGAATAATGCTTAAAAACTCAATTCGCTCGGGGTCCTTTTCATCCAGCTGTAAAAATTCCGCGTATCCCTTCATTGAAGTGAGTGGATTACGAATTTCGTGGGCAACACCCGCAGCTAATTGACCAACCGCAGCCAATTTATCCTGCCGATGGAGGATTTCCTCAGATTTCTTCCGTTCGGTTATGTCATTTCGGATGGCAAGATATTGATATGGCTTTCCTTGATCATTTAAAAAGGGCACAATCGTTGTGTCCACCCAATAATAAGTACCATCCTTTGCTTTATTTCTTATTTCACCCTTCCATACTCCTCCAGAACCAATGGTCTTCCAAAGATCTTTGAAAAATTCTTTTGAATGGAAACCTGAATTTAAAATATTATGGTCTCTGCCAATTATTTCTTCCCGCTTGTATTTCGAAATCTCACAGAATTTTTCATTAACACTGGTGATAACTCCTTTTGCATCCGTAAATGCAACAATCGAGGATTGGTCAAGTGCAAATTTTATATCAACATTCTCTTTAACGGTTTCTTTCAGATGGCCTTCAGCCCTTTTTCTGTCCGAAATATCCGAGCGAATTGCAACATATTGGACAGGTTTCCCTTTTTTATTCAAAAAAGGCACAATCGTGGTATCAACCCAATAAAAAGACCCATCCTTGGCTTTATTACGGATTTCTCCACGCCAAATCTTTCCTGACCGAATCGTGGACCATAAATCTTTAAAAAATTCTTTAGAATGGTAACCAGAATTTAAGATCCGGTGATTCTGACCCAGAATTTCTTCTTTTGTATACTTGGAAATCTCTTCAAACTTATCATTTACAAAGATAATCGTTCCATGAGGGTCTGTTATAGCAACAATGGTCGAGGCATCGAGAGCAGCTTTAATGTCCTTTAGGTTTGCATCGGATGTTACAAGTTGTTTACTAATTAATGTACTTGATGCAATTAGCCCTCCAATAATGAGAATGGTCAAGAATAATACCAAATAAATAAAAAAGGGACTATCTGCACTTGACCCATTCAGCCTATCACTTATTGACGTGTTCAAAGCTCGAGTCAATAGAAAATGACCTTCAATAATAGCTAACGACATAATAATCGCACTAATTGGTTTTAACCAAACCTGGTTATTTCGAGTAAAACTTTTCGAAGAAGAAATAATCCATAATGAGAATAAAAAAGAAGCAAAGATTAAAAGACCTGAAAAAAGAAGCAATATTACGTGATATTTTATAACAACATTCATGGCATATAAACCGATTAAATGGGTTGCAAATACGGCCATCGTTAGAAATAAACTTCCTAAGATCAAATGATAAAACATCATTCGTTTTCCTAATAATGATAGGAAGGCCATGCCTGTGAATGCTAACCCGATGATTATTGACAAAATCGTTAGTGGAATATAATAACTGGCAAACCTGTTTGTATCTACGGAAATAAGTCCAATAAAATTCATGATCCAAATCCCGATACCTATTGAAAATGTGCCACCTAGGAACAGATGTGGCTGATTTTTTTCTGTAGACTTTATTAAAGTAAAAATATCTAATGCTGTAAAAGATGCCATGATGGTTAAACCAATGGCAATTATGATGAAATACGGTTGAAAAGTCCCTACCACTGCATTCATTTACGAGCATCCCCCCATATCTATAGCTTTTCTACTATGATTGTAATGGAATGAGAATTGTTATGGAAGTACAAAATTCACATAAACCTTCAATTACCTATTATTTTAACCTACACGTCTTCAATCCATGAATGAGTAAATGGATGAATGAACATTTATGTGATAAAAGATTTTTTTAAAAAAGGCTGATTTTTCAAAAAAAAGTCTACACATTTTAATAAATTTCGTCTATACTGTACTATAACAAGAATGAAATAAATAAACTGTATTAATAAAGGAGGAGTTTTATTATGTTAATCAGTCCAGTTGAGTTTTTCCGTACTTTACCTAAGAAGCAATGTTCAGAATGTGGTCAGCACATGGAGGAACAAGCAGAGAGCTATTTTATGGAATGTGAAAAATGTTTAGCAAAAAAAGAAGAATAGCTTGAAAAGCTCTCCGCTTGGAGAGTTTTTTTGTTATTTCAAATGCCATGTAATGATTAATTTTTTCCTTTTAGGTGAGATTTAGGAAGGCATAATCCCATTTCTTCATGCAAAACCTTTACATAAGGAGATGATATGCATG
Source organism: Neobacillus sp. MER 74 (assembly GCF_023714155.1). NCBI lineage: Bacteria > Bacillati > Bacillota > Bacilli > Caryophanales > Bacillaceae > Neobacillus > Neobacillus sp. MER 74. Next base: position 35,722 of record NZ_JAMAUV010000017.1, on the reverse strand, counting down.
GCTATAAAGACTGATTCCCAGAGTTATCGAAATAGAAACGTAATAAAAGAGACTGTTATCAATAATACGAAAACAGTTTCGGGGGATTCTGTAGATGAACTTAGAAACCTAGAAGAAGCAAACACCTTGATCACCGGCGATGAAATTAAACAGCAAAATGAAAATCTGTAGAAAGAAAAGAAAAGACTGTCAATCATCCTTGACAGTCTTTAGTGAAGAGTGGTTTCTTAAATTTGCGGAAGTTCTCTCATTTCTTGAAGCATTTCATTGCCACACATTGGGCATAGTAAGTCATCTGCAACGAAGTCTTTTCTCATCCACCCTATGCAGGCTTCGGCAATGCATGAATAGATCTCAGTATTAACTAGGATCGTTTCAACTTCTTCTTCTTTAGCTCTTTTACCGTAAAAAATGGGAACCGCCTCCTTTTTTATTAGTATGCACAAAAAAGCAGCTTTTCATTTCCAGAATTCTTTAGGAGTTGTGAAAAAGATGACCAATCAAAGCAGATATACATCAGTAGGAACTGATATTGACGAAGTAAAGCGGTTAAACCTCCAATCTGGTTTGAGTTATAATGAAGTAAAGAGATTACTTGCGGAAAGATATCTTGATATTAAAAAGGAATAGAGGATGACTAACCCTCAAGCAATCGGGCTTGAGGGTTTGATTTTTTTCCTAATGATTTCCTTCTCTATGTTCGATTGATATATTTTCCTGATGTCCTTTTGAGAGCAGTTTATCTTTTTTCCGGTTTTCTTTGGATTGAAAAATAATATCAAAATCGTAATCATCAGGATATAGCTCTTTTGCTGCGATATATAAAGTGATTCTTTTGTGGTTGATTGCTTGCTTTTCCCCTTTTATTTGTACAACGTAATTTCCGAGAGGGTCCGGACCTGAATAGATAATCCCAAACTCATTGGCAGGTGAAATTTTTACATTGTCTCCCTGTAGGAAGAGCGGGATTTTCACCTCCATTTTCGTTCTTTTCTTTACGTCCTTATATTTATTAATAATTACCTGTTTTACCAATTCCTTTAGCTTCCATGCATCTGTAATATCAGTTGTAAATTGCTTTTCTTCTTTATAAGTGATAGTATGAGCCCTCTCAAGAATTCTCGGATGTATACCCAGTTTTAATGCGATTGCAAAGGCCTGACTCTCTCCTCCTCTTCCAATGTGTAAACGATAGGTCGGACTTAAACTGGTTAAATCAAACTCCATCGATCCATTAATAAATCCAGGATGTGTTTCAGCAAGAACTTTGATTTCACTATAATGGGTTGTTGCCAGAATAGTCGCCCCCTTTTCATACAGGGTTTCTAAAATCGCTGTAGCGAGCCCCATTCCTTCACCAGGGTCGGTGCCCGAACCTAATTCATCTAATAAGACCAAGGTGCGGTGCTGGGTTTCTTTTAATATTTCAATAATATTAACGATCCGTGAGCTAAACGTACTTAGATTTTCTGTAATACTTTGCCCATCCCCAATATCGACTAGAATGCGCTCAAATATATTCAGACTACTTTCTGGTGCAGCCGGAATATGAAGACCGCATTGGACCATTAAGGTTAAGAGACCCACCGTTTTAATCGTTACCGTTTTGCCGCCTGTATTTGGTCCGGTAATGACTAATGCATGCTGTTCATTACTTAAAGTAAAGGAAAGAGGGACAGCTTTTTCCCCTAAAAGCGGGTGTTTTGCAGAAATTAAATTCAACTCACCAGATTCGTTTATACTTACCTTTGAGCCATTAATCGAGCGCCCATACTTTGCTTTTGCAAATAAAAAATCGTAATGAACCATCGTTTCCATCGCCATACGAATTTGCCGCTCTTTTTCTTCAACCAATCCCGTTAAATAATTTAAAACCCTTTGAACTTCGACCTCTTCATCCCCGAATAACCAATTTAATTGGTCTTGAAATATCGCAATCTCTTCAGGTTCCATAAAAAGAGTTGAACCAGAAGCAGAAGTATCTAAGACCACTCCCTTTATTTTGTTCCGGTATTCTTTTTTAATAGGGATCACATAGCGGCCATTTCGCTGACTAATTACATTCTCCTGTAAATAATTTTTATATTTATTGGAGCGAATCAACTGAAGAGTTTTTTCTTTTAGCCTTTCCTCTTGAATTGCTATTTGTTTCCTCAATTTTAATAACTCTTTACTAGCATAATCATCAACTCGGCCATTTCGGATACAGCGGATAATCTCACCCGCAAGATCCGGCAATTCATCAATTCCATCGACGTAAGAAGATACTCTTGGGGCATAGTATACTTTATCTTTCATATATCTGCGCATCTTCCCACAGCAATCCAAAAAATCATAAAGCTTAGCTAGCTGGTCAGCCCTAAGTACAACTCCTTTATTCATGTTATTTAACAATGCATCCATCCCATCCAAACCATGAACAGGAACACTTGCACTCTTTTTTAAAATCTCGACAGCCTCAGACACTTCTTCAAGCCATGCTTCAATTTGCTTCAAATTGGTCGATGGTGTCAGGCACTCGATTTTTGCCTGCCCTTCTTTCGTTAAGGCAAAATTTGCAATGGTTTCTTTGATTTGCTGAAATTCCAACGTATTAAAAGTATGTGAATTCACTTTGTTAACCTCCTAAATAATTGACGATGGTAATGATTGTTGATTTGATTTTGGCACTATGTTGATTGGAGCGGAAATCAACAGTAGTGAAAGAGAATAAAAATAGCCGCAATGAACAATGTCATTGCGGCTAGATGAAATAAACTCATTCACTCATCCTACATACAAAATATTTACCCAAAATAAAAACTGTCTACACGGAGGTACACAGCTACATTGGTAAAGATGTATGCTAATGATGCCCATTGTTCTTAACTCCATTCCTAAACATAGCTAAATAAGCCCTTAATCAAGTGAAATTTGAAAAGGGGAATTAGGAATGAACATATCCAATTAATTGGATTAGTTAAGAACGACACCTAACATAAAACATACTCCTTTAAACACTAAGTTTTTAGAAAAATTTAATTCTTATAAAGAATATAATAACTGACAACACTTGTCAATTTAGTATTTGCTTCATTTTATAGAATATGCAAATAAAAATCCAATGCTCCGTAGAGAAGGATGAAATGATATAGTTTTCATTTTCAGGTCCTTGGGTTTGTTCACAAATTATCCATATCTTTTTTCTGCTAACTTCTTTATCTTAAAAGTAGGAGGGATATTTATGAAAAAGATTTATTTAATTTGCAGTCTTGCTGTGCTTATCGGAATTGCAGCAGGAATTTCTTTCTTTCTCGTACGTGATGCAAATGCTAAAATACCTGCAGAGGTTACATTGATAAACCAAAATGGTGATTCTTATAATTTTGGTAAGGATAAAACCAAACTAAAACTTGTAGAGTTTATCTATACCCATTGCCCTGACATTTGTCCTACTACAACACAAAAGATGATTGCCTTGAAAAAAGATTTTCAGAAGGTTGGCGTTTTTGGGAAGGATATTGAATTTTTGACAATTACCATTGACCCTTATAGAGATACACCACAAATATTAACCGATTATATGCAAGGATTTGAGATTGAAAATAATGAGGATTGGTTATTCTTAACAGGAGATAAACAGAACATTAAAAAAGACCGAGCAGAGATCAAAAAAGTCACCGATGCCATGCAGTTTCAGTTTAAAGATCCTGGAAACGGCCAATTCGTACACTCCACCTTTACCTTTTTAATTGATGAGAACAATAAATTTATTAACAAGTTTCCAATGGGAGAAGACTTTGACAAACAAGAAGTCTACGATCAAGTCATGGATGAATTAGAGTAACAAAAAAGCGATTAGTCCGTTTGGAATAATCGCTTTTTAATTTCTAGATTTTGTCCCTAGCTTATGTTTGTTATTTAATTCACAGAAGAAGGGTAATTTTTTATTTTCTGCAGTGACAAGAGGTAATTGGATTTTGGTTTGGTTAAGCTCGCTTTAATACCAGCCTTTTTTAACTTGTTAACAAGTTCAGTTAGTTGATTTTTTGTCATCCATCTCACACCTTCTTTTACTTGCTTCTATACCCAATTCTACAACAAAAATATGAATAAAGTGTGAAATCGGATAAATTTTTTTAGAAAATTTTTCTTATAAACTTTTTATTGACGAAAAGAATTCGCTCTTCTTCTGTTTTAATGGTATAATCAGTAGATATTTTGTTTTGGAGGATGTTTTAAATATGATTACTGTAAGTAACGTAGGTTTACGATATGGAGACCGAAAATTATTTGAAGATGTAAATATTAAATTTACACCTGGGAACTGCTACGGACTAATCGGTGCCAATGGTGCAGGAAAATCAACCTTTTTAAAAATTCTATCTGGTGAAATTGAAGCACAATCAGGAACTGTTCAGCTCGGACCTAATGAACGGATGGCTGTGTTAAAACAAAACCATTTCGAATATGAAGAGTATGAGGTCTTAAAGACGGTTATCATGGGTCATACGCGCCTGTATGAAGTCATGCAAGAAAAAGATGCAATCTATATGAAGGAAAACTTTACAGATGAAGACGGTATGAAAGCCGCTGAACTTGAAGGCGAATTCGCCGAATTAAACGGCTGGGAAGCTGAACCTGAAGCGGCCATCCTTTTAAAAGGTCTTGGTATTGGAGAAGATCTTCATTATAAAACAATGGCGGAATTGACAGGTTCTGAAAAAGTGAAGGTGTTGCTTGCACAGGCTTTATTCGGCAGACCTGACGTTTTACTACTGGACGAACCAACAAACCACTTGGACATTAAAGCAATCCAATGGCTTGAGGAATTCTTAATTAACTTTGAAAATACTGTAATTGTTGTTTCCCATGATCGTCATTTTTTAAATAAGGTATGTACACATATCGCTGATCTTGACTTTGGTAAAATTCAAATCTACGTGGGTAACTACGATTTTTGGTATGAATCAAGCCAATTAGCATCCAAGTTAACTTCCGACGCTAACAAGAAGAAAGAAGAAAAGATTAAAGAATTGCAAGCTTTCATCGCACGATTTAGTGCAAATGCATCTAAATCTAAACAAGCAACTTCAAGGAAAAAGTTACTGGACAAAATCACTCTCGATGATATCAGGCCTTCCTCGCGCCGGTACCCGTTTGTTGGCTTTACACCAGACCGCGAAATCGGAAATGATTTATTACATGTCGAAGGATTAACAAAAACCATTGATGGGGTTAAGGTCCTAGATAATATCAGTTTCTTTGTAAATAAGGGGGATAAAATTGCTCTTGTTGGTACAAACGAACTTGCAAAAACAACCCTTTTTAAAATTCTAATGGGTGAAATGGAAGCAGACAGTGGTACCTTTAAATGGGGAATTACCACTTCACAAGCTTATTTCCCTAAGGATAACTCTGAGTACTTTGAAAACAGCGACTTAAATCTCGTGGATTGGCTCCGTCAATTCTCACCTAAAGATGACAGTGAAAGCTTTTTACGTGGATTTTTAGGTAGAATGCTTTTCTCTGGTGAAGAGGTGCTTAAAAAGGCTAGTGTCCTTTCCGGAGGAGAAAAGGTTCGCTGCATGCTTTCTAAAATGATGTTAAACGGCGCAAATGTTCTTTTATTAGATGAACCAACCAACCATTTAGACTTAGAATCAATCACAGCATTGAATAACGGATTAATTAATTTTAAAGGTTCATTGCTCTTCGCTTCTCATGACCATCAGTTTATACAAACAATTGCTAATCGAATTTTTGAATTAACCCCAAATGGCTTAATGGATAAACAAATGAGCTATGATGAATATTTAGAAAATGATGAAATTCAAAAACAAGTAGTTGAAATGTATAAATAGGGATAAAAGGGTCACCTCGATTGAGGTGACCCTTTTTCATTAGCTTCTCTTTTGTTTTCTTCTAGATGAAGGTTCTGTTCTAGAACCTGTCTCAGTTGTTGTTGTTCCTTGTCCCTCCACTTGAGAGGAAGCCAAGCCTATCGTTGATGGATCCTTTTTACGTTTTCCCATATTTGTACACCTCCCCTATTAGTTTTTGGAGGATTAATGCTAGTTATTCCGAATAATTCAGATAAACTGAGGCAAGATAAACTAGAAGAGGAGGTGTTTTGTATGGCAAAAATTGGTGTAGAACAATCTCTTACACAAGTTCAACAAGTTCTGCGTGAAAAGGGACATGATGTAGTTGAATTAAAGCAGGAGTCGGACGCCCAGAATTGCGATTGTTGTGTTGTTACAGGACTAGATTCAAATGTAATGGGTATGCAGGATACCAGTACAAAGGGTTCTGTTATCGATGCAAACGGACTATCCGCTGACGAAGTATGTCAACAAGTTGAAAGCAGACTACAATAATTGATCCAAATTCAAAGACTAAAGGGTTTACTTTAGTCTTTTTTGTTTTCATCTTTTATGTATAATTCTATTTGCTATAATGCTATTCGCAACAATATTACACAAAAATAAGCCATGATAAGGCCTCACTTATCATAGCTTTTTCATTTTTCTAAAATTTCCTAGTAAGTTTATTTTTAAAACCAATTATAATCCCTATTAATGCAATAATTATTACACCATATATGAGATTAATATTGGATAACTGCTTTTCTTTTTGTTTCTTTTTAGAGGATGTTTCATTTTTCACTTCAACCTTAACAGGAACTGGTTCTTTGAATTTAAGTGGAACGAACTGAACTACTTGTCCATTAATATTACTTTTAATAGCAAGTACTCCCTGATTATTTAATACCCTTGTACTTCCTTTGGTGGATTCTGTAATTAAGGTATTTTTTTCCGGGAAGTATTCTTTATTGTCTAATTTATAAATATCACTTTGCAATAGTGTTACATGTTGAAAGTTTTTAAATCCATAATTAAACAAGCTGGCCGTATCATCATATTTATCTCTTGGCAGTTCAGAGTTTAGAACCACAACAGTCAGCCTTATTTTCGGATTAGCTGCAGTAGTAGCCAATGTTTGTTTTGCTTTAACTGTATATCCTGTTTTCCCCCCAGTTACTCCTGGGTAGGCAAACTCCCCTTTCAGCATTTTATGGTGGGTCAGGATATTCGTTTTCCATGATTTCCCGTTCCACTTTAGCACTTTCGTTCCAAAGATTTCTGCAAAGACAGGATTCTTGATCGCATAATTAGTTATAATTCCCATATCCCTTGCCGTGGTATAATGGTTCTTATCAAACAAACCATTGGGATTGATAAAATGGGTGTGGTTAACACCTATAGTTGTTTTTAAATAGTTATTCAAATGCACAGCAAACTGTTCGACATTTCCATCTATGTGTTCTGCAATGGCTACAGCTGCATCATTACCTGAATTAACTAACATTCCCTGGATCAATTGCTTTAAAGTGATCTTTTCCCCTTCTTCTAAATAAACCCTTGTTCCATCTTGCCTCACAGCATTGGCACTAACCGTAACCATGCTATTCAAATTGCCCTTTTCAATCGCATAAATTGCTGTGGCTATTTTTGTTAGACTTGCAGGGTACATCTTTTTATCTGCATTTTTTGCATACAGAACAGCACCCGTATCAGAATCTAAAAGTATAGCCCCTTTACTTTTTAGGTTAGGTTGTCCATTATTAGCAGCTATCGGGCTTAAATGGTTCGAACAAACAAGTAGGATTACAAAGATAACGGATACAAATTTTTTCATTAAATAACACCCAACTTTTACATTATTTCCTATTAAATCTTAACAGATTGTATTGCAAAATAATAGATTAAATTAGGATATCTATTGGGAATCAATTACAGAAATAGAAAAATCGGCTGGTATCACACCAACCGAAAATTGGACTAGTTTCTTTTTTTTGATATAAGCATAGTAATTTGCGACATGATCATCGGTAATGATGATTTTCTCCGGTATGCCAAGTATTTGGGTTCCCAAATGTTTGTATATTTTTCTTTAAATTTACGCAGACCTTGGAAGTGGTAAAAAAAATGGCCATGCAGGAAAATTTGCGCAGCAATTTTCTCGCTTAAAAATGAGAATCTTGAGAGTCCTACATTTGCCAATGGTGCCATGCCCATATTGAAACGAGCATACCCTTGTTCTTTTGCCCAATCAAATAAACACAAAAAAAGAAAATCAATTGCACCTGATGCGGCTTCTGGTTTAAACCTCATTAAATCAACAGAAATCGTTTGATAATCATCATATACATGCATAATGCTCATAAAACCAAGAATCTGCTTTTGTTCATTTCTTACAATCGCAATTGGTGCCTTATTTAAATAATCCTCAGAAAAGAAACCTAGTGAAAAACCTTTTTCCTCTCTTCCTTGCAGCCATTCATTAGATATCTCTCTTAATTCTTCTAAAAGGTCTATTGAATGTGGAGGGGTTATCATCTCGTATGAATAATCAGCACGAACAAATTTATTTCGTAATGCACGCAACCCTTTCATTTTGGATCCTGATAAGGAAAAGTATTTCAAATCTACAAATGCCTCTTCACCTAACTTAAAAAAAGCAAAACCATGCCCATGCAGATAAGGAAGCATATCATCACTAACTTGATAAAAAACAGGCGTATAGCCATGTAAATCAGCAATTTCCTGAAACTCCTCTATTGCATTTGATATTTCGTCTTTTTCCCCTATGGGATCTCCAAGAATGACCAGCTTGTCTGCAAATTGCTGAAAGGAAATTAATACATTCTTTTTACTGTTCCAAAATATAAATTTATCATGTAAAAAGATTAAATGCGATAACACCTTACCTTGATACTTCGATAAATGGTCAACAATATCTTTTTCACGGTTTTCAGATCGCTCTAAAATCCAACTTTTCGGCAAACTGATTAAATATCCAAACATAAGAATGAATAGAGCGATAACAAGCCCAATTGCTGCACTCATAAATAAATCGTGATAATCAACTATTACATAGGGTAAAAGTTTGGGTGGTATTTCTATTTTAGAAATCGGTAAATTCAGATAACCAATTATGAGATACATTGATGTAATTACAAGAATAATTATTATATCAAAAATCGTTTTTCCCCAAGTTAACACATAACTCTCTCGATAAAATTGACCCTTTGACATCCGGAGCAACAAGGCGACAATAATTAAAAAGATCGCTTCTTCATAATCAATTCCTTTAAAGATAGAGAACAATGCGGCCAGTATTAAAGCGAACATCGTTAGCTCGTACGCTCGCTTAACACTATACTCAATTCCCCGGGATAAACCTAATAGTAAAAATCCAGCGGCAACAGATAATTGGTGCGAAACATTAATAATTGGAAAGGATAAAAGTTCTTGTGCAACCTTTAACCGGGACATAATTCCAGGCACACTAGCTGATAACAGCAGGATTAGACCAGAAAGGAAAATCAGCATGGTTAAAATGACATGACTTAATCTTTGTACCACGGCTTTAGGAAGATCATTCCAAGTTTGATTCCATTTTTTCCAATAAAGCTTAATAAAGAAAACTAGGCTAATAAAAAATGGGAGAAAGTAATAGCCAACCCGATAAAATAGTAATAATACAAGTACCTTTTCTTCAGAGAAATGTAAATCTTGCATCCCCCAAATAAATACCAAATCAAAAGAACCTAAGCCGCCTGGGATCATACTAATAATACCGGCACATGCAGCTACAATATAAACAGGAAAAAGATTTGCTGCAGAGATAGAAATTCCTAGAGTCCGGCATAAAATCCAAATGGCTAAAAATACTGCAAACCATTCGATAATGGATATCATAATTAGCTTCAAGGTACTATTGGCACTAACTAGCGATGGACTTCCTTTTCTTGATTTTAAGATATGTATAAATAAAAATAGTGGTAAATATAAACCAACACCCACAACTGCAAAATAGAGCCATTTTGTGTCAACAAACAACGGAAAGTTACGAAAATTGTTTGTGACGATCCATGATAGCACTGAAATACCAGTTAAATAAAATAATGATACGGATGCAATAACCCCTAAAAGTTTGCGCTTGTCCGGTTCGTGCTTATGAAAGAAATACGTCCGTAACATTGCCCCGATTATTCCACCAAAGCCAATTAAATTTGAAAACGAATTAGCAATAAATGATTGCTCTAATAAATCTCTGATTGGAACTTTTAATTTTAATATTCGTACTAGAACCACATCGTAAAGCAACATGGGTAAGACAGCTATAAAGGTGATAAATATTATAAATAGAAGGCGCCCCATATCAAGTTGACTTAGTTCTTCCTTAAGTAAGTCCATATTTATGTTTTGAGTAAATTTTTTGATTTCGACAATTGCAAAGATTAACAGTAACAATGGAAAAATAAATTTTAGCGCCTTTAATATTCTTTCTTTTCTAATCCCCAACAAGCTAACCACCTAATTATTTGCGAATTAATTAGCAACATCTAATTTACATAGAAACACATTTCCTGTTTTTACTATAAACTTTTCTAATAGAAAAACAAAGAAAAATTATCTCACTCTATAGGGTGTTACTTCTTATTCTAGACATTTTTATTTATGTTCAACCATGTTTGAAGGTATAAGTGTTAACCAAAACAACTCAAATCTCACAAAAAAATAGACAAGTTTTCTCCCCCACTTAGCATAAGTATAAAGTAGGACAAATTTATGAGGGGGTACGAAATGAAATTTTTAGTCTTTAAAAAGGAAACACTTCTATTCTTTGTCGCAATAGGGGTTGTACTTTTCTCCCTGTCAGCCTGGTTCATGTTAAAAGCCGGGGATATAACTGTTTTTAATCAGCAATCGAAAGATATCCGTGAAATTCACATGGTTACTGCAGAATTCAGTACGAAAATGAAAAATGGAAAAGAAATGGAGGCTTATCGCTGGGATCCCGGGACAGTATTTTTAGAGAAAGGTGAAAAAGTAAGGTTATTTATTAGCGGAATCAACGGTGAAGAGCACCCCTTTTATATAGAAGGAACTAAAATAAAAGGGACCGTCAAAAAGGGCGAAGAAACAATTGTTCCCTTACAATTTGAAAAAGAAGGTACGTATCGGTTAATTTGTGAAGTCCATTCCGATCGCTCACATAATGGTCCAATGATTGCTTATATAGTAGTGGATTAAAACAGGGGATTCTTCTCCTGTTTTTTTTCATGATAAAAGAACTGCTGTTTCAATCTTTTTTAATGGTAACACCTTGTTTTTATAAATTTCTTCATATATAACAGTTTTGAAATTTACGAAGATAATTATAGTACAGTTTGGAAATTTATTCTATAAAACTATATTAACAATCTGATGACATTACTAATTATCCCCTTTAAATAGGACTTCACAAAACGTTAACAATTGTTACTAATATACGTGCCTTTTTTCACAAAAAACCTGTTATACTCGATTTATAGAAGAAACAACCAAACTGTTATATTGTTTTATAAAAAATATGAGGTGATTACTAATGGAACAATGGACTGGATTTACAAAAGGTGCTTGGTCAAAAGAAGTAAACGTTCGCGATTTTATCCTTAATAATTTTTCTCCTTTCGAAGGGGATGATTCATTTTTAGCAGGTCCTACAGAAGCTACCACTAAACTTTGGGCACAGGTAATGGAATTAACCAAACAAGAGCGCGAAAAGGGCGGCGTATTGGATATGGACACTGAAACCGTATCTACAATAACTTCCCATGGACCTGGTTACCTTAACGAAGACCTTGAAAAAATTGTTGGTGTACAAACCGATAAACCGTTTAATCGTTCCATGCAGCCATTTGGTGGGATCCGTATGGCGAAAGCAGCTTGTGAAGCTTATGGGTACCAATTAAACCCTGAAATTGAAAAAATCTTTACTGAGTTCCGTAAAACTCACAATCAAGGTGTTTTCGATGCCTACACAGATGAAATGATGCTTGCTCGTAAAGCTGCAATTATTACCGGTCTTCCTGATGCTTATGGACGCGGCCGCATTATTGGGGATTATCGCCGCGTTGCTCTCTACGGTGTTGATTTCTTAATCCAAGAAAAGCAAAAGGACCAAAAGAACACTAGCAAGGTAATGACTGAAGATAATATGCGCCTTCGTGAAGAACTTGCTGAACAAATTCGTGCATTAAAAGAACTAAAGGAAATGGCAAGCAGCTATGGATTTGATATTAGTCAACCAGCTAAAAATACGGCTGAAGCATTCCAATTTGTGTACTTTGGATACTTAGCAGCGATTAAGGAACAAAACGGTGCCGCGATGAGCCTTGGCCGCGTGTCAACATTCCTAGATATTTACGTAGAAAGAGATTTGAAAAACGGAACAGTAACCGAAGAAGAAGTACAAGAAATAGTCGACCACTTTATTATGAAGCTACGTCTTGTAAAATTTGCCCGCACACCAGATTATAATGAATTATTCAGTGGAGACCCTACATGGGTAACAGAATCAATCGGCGGTATGGCAAATGATGGTCGTTCCCTAGTAACGAAAAACTCATTCCGCTTCCTGCATACATTAGACAACTTAGGTGCTGCACCAGAACCAAACTTAACAGTTTTATGGTCACCGCAGTTACCCGAAAACTTTAAGAAATATTGTGCGAAAATGTCCATCAAAACTAGCTCGATTCAATATGAAAACGACGATATTATGCGCCCAGAATATGGGGATGACTATGGAATTGCTTGCTGTGTTTCAGCAATGGAAATTGGTAAGCAAATGCAGTTCTTTGGTGCCCGTGCTAACCTTGCAAAAGCACTCCTATACGCTATTAACGGCGGCGTAGATGAAAAATTAAAAATTCAAGTGGGACCACAATATCAGCCAATTACATCTGAAGTATTAAACTATGAAGAAGTCATGCAAAAATTCGATCTTGTGATGGAATGGCTTGCTGGTCTTTATATCAACACCTTAAATGTCATTCACTATATGCATGATAAATACAGCTATGAAAGAATTGAAATGGCCTTACACGACACTAAGATTCTTCGTACGATGGCAACAGGTATCGCTGGTCTTTCCGTTGTCGCTGATTCACTAAGTGCGATTAAATACGGTGAAGTCAAGGTAATCCGTGATGAAAATGGTCTGGCGGTTGATTTCGAAACAACTGGGGACTTCCCTAAATACGGAAACAACGATGACCGAGTCGATGCGATTGCTGTAGAAGTGCTTAAAACCTTTATGAAAAAACTTCGTAAGCACCAAACTTACCGTGATTCTGTTCACACACTATCAATCTTAACGATTACATCTAACGTAGTCTACGGAAAGAAAACCGGTAATACACCTGATGGACGTCGTATGGGAGAACCATTTGCACCAGGTGCTAACCCGATGCACGGCCGTGACACAAAAGGAACACTAGCTTCACTATCTTCAGTTGCGAAGCTTCCATACAACTATGCGATGGATGGAATTTCAAATACCTTCTCAATCGTGCCTAAAGCATTAGGTAAAGAGGAAGAAAGCCAAACCCGTAACCTTGTATCAATCCTAGATGGATATGCTATTAAATCAGGTCATCACTTAAACGTTAACGTCTTTAATCGCGAAACATTAATTGATGCAATGGAACACCCAGAGCTTTACCCACAATTAACAATCCGTGTTTCTGGATATGCAGTTAACTTCATTAAATTAACAAAAGAACAACAGTTAGACGTTATTAATCGAACATTCCACGAATCACTATAATCAAGCCAACCGGGGCCCTTTTATTAGGTCCCTGGTAAACCAAGGGGGATCATTAACATGAACGGAAATATTCATTCAATCGAAACATTAGGTACAGTCGACGGACCAGGTATCCGCTATGTTATTTTTACACAAGGCTGCCTATTGCGGTGCCAGTTTTGCCATAATGCTGATACGTGGGAAATTGGCAGCGGCAAAGAAATGACTGTTTCCGATATCATGGATGATCTTATGTCCTATCTGCCTTTTATTCAGTCTTCTGGTGGTGGAATTACAGTGAGCGGTGGTGAACCCTTGCTGCAAATCCCTTTCTTAACAGAATTATTTAAGGAATGTAAAAAGAAAGGGATTCATACGACCATTGACTCTTCCGGTGGCTGCTTCTCTCATTCAAAGCTTTTTGTTGACCAATTAGAGGAATTGCTTCAGTATACTGATTTAATCCTATTGGATCTGAAACATATTAACCGGAAAAAACATATTCAATTAACAGGAATGGCTAATGACCATATTCTTGAATTTGCAACATTCTTATCCAATCATCATGTTCCTATCTGGGTGCGCCACGTACTCGTTCCAACGATAACAGATGATCCTGATGATTTAACAAAACTTGGTGAATTTATTGGGACACTTAATAACGTCCAAAAGATTGAAATTCTTCCCTATCACAAACTCGGTGTTTATAAGTGGGAAGCACTCGGACATGAATATCAACTCCATTCTATTGAGCCGCCCACAGAGGAAAATGTGGAGTTTGCCTATAAAAAAATAACTGCACACTGGAATGCACCAATCCAAAAACACTGATTCGGTTTGAATCAGTGTTTTTAGATACTGTGCATAATTTGGAAACTTTAATACTTATCCTATAGGCCAATAAGTAAATATCTGCATAATCTGGCATTTTGGCAAGTATTAAATTGATTCTTTACCTTATCTCCTATATACTCATATCATTGACATTTAAGTGAGGTGATAATATTTGTTTCAATTGCTTATCGACAGTTCAGATATAAATGCCCTTAACGCTCTTTATGTAAGTATTTTTTTAGGAATTGCTTTAAAGTTATTATGGGCATGGAGTGTGGAATATTCTTTTGTTGGTTCCTTATCTGATCCAGCAAGGACAAATATTATTCACCCATTGGTACTTTATCTTAAGAAAAGTTGTTTAAATGGCAGCTTTATTCTGAAAAGAATTGTTATATATTTTCGTAGAAAAGAATATTCACAGGATGATTCTGAAGAACCTGTTTCCTCCCTTTTTTGTCCATAAAAATTAATAAACCATTCTAGGAGGAAATATGAAAAACAAACGATCTTCTATTATTTTTGTAACAATGTTAGCTTTAACGACTTTATTATTATCTGCATGTTCGTCCCAAACAAAAAGTGGAAACAACAATAGTGGATTTTTCCATACTTACTTTGTCGAACCTTTTTCAAATTTTATCCATTATTTAGCGGAACTTTTTAATGGAAATTATGGTTTGTCCATAATTCTTGTTACTCTGATTATAAGGCTTGCCCTAATGCCGCTTATGTTAAGGCAGTATAAAAATCAAATGGCAATGAAGGAAAAAATGGATGTGTTGAAGCCTGAAATGGATGTCATTCAGACTAAAATGAAAACCGAAAAGGATCCAAAGAAAAAGCAGGAACTTCAAGCAGAAATGATGGGACTTTATAAAAAGCATGGGGTTAATCCTTTAAATATGGGCTGTCTTCCATTGCTAATCCAAATGCCTATTCTAACTGGTTTCTATTATGCGATTCGTGGTTCAGAAGAGATAAAAACTCATGAGTTTTTATGGTTCAGCCTAGGAAATCCTGACATCATTATTACGATTATTGCCGGGGTTATTTACTACTTCCAATTTAAAGTTTCTCAGTCAAATATGCCTTCCGCCCAGGCAGACCAAATGAAATATATGGGTTTACTCTCCCCATTAATGATTGTTATGTTTTCATTTAACGCACCCGCAGCCCTTCCTCTTTATTGGGTAGTCGGTGGTACGTTCCTGATTATTCAAACAATGATTAGTAAAAGTCTTTATCAAACCAATAAGACACCAAAAGTTCAAGTCAAACAAAAATAGTCAGATTGAAAAAGAAGCGTCCTTGGATGCTTCTTTTTTTGGGTAGTTATTTGCCATTAATTTGACAGTTTTCTTACCTTTGCAACCTGCCTTTTAATTGGGTGCTTATCTCAGCCCATTCATCATGAAGGATACTAAAAAATACTGTATCCCTTAGATATCCATCTGATATAATCCGATCTTTCCGTAATACTCCTTCTCTCACGGCACCGATTCTTGCAATCGCCTTTTGGGATCTTATATTTCGAGAGTCCGTTTTTAATTGAACACGAGTAAGGTTCCAAACATCAAATGCATGTCTTAATAAAAGAAATTTACATTCAGTATTTACTTTGGTCCGCCATACATCCGGGTGATACCACGTCGAGCCAATTTCCGCACTATTATGGTTTGGGAGTATATCTAAGAATCGTGTGCTCCCAATGATATGTTCATTGTTGTCTACAACCGTAAAGGTATAATCTGTTCCATGTTCACGTGCTTTTATGGCAGAGTCTATCATTCGTTCCATATCCTCTTTTGAGCGAATTTTTGTCGCCATATACGTCCAGATTTCATCTGGTTCCGCTGCTTCCCACAAACCGTCTAAATGATCCATACTGACAGGAATTAATTTTACCGTTTCCCCTTGTAAAGAAAATAGATCGTTCCATAATTTAGTCATTAATCATTCTCTCCCTTTTTCATAAGAAAAAGACTGCGGGCTTTGCTCCACAGTCCTCCTTTTATGCATCTTGAAAATATTCCTTGTAAAAGCCGCCTACTTTTCCTGTATTATCAACAATGTAATAAAATTCTTCAGTCTCGTTTTTTACATCATAGACTTTCCCAGCCGTTAAAGCATTATTAACAAGATATTTTTTGGCATCCGTATGAACGCATTTTATCTTTTTGATTGTTTCACGATCACGCCATGATAGATGAATCATTGCTGCACCCTTCCTTTCGTTCTTTGTCCCACTCCTAGTATAATCAAAATGGCTGGTGGTGCGCAACAAAATCAATGCATTAAGAAATTGTGAACTATTTAAAAATTTTATTAATTTTGGGTTCTCAAATGGTCAAAAAACCATTACAATTATAAAAACTGAATATTCAATCCATTTTCTTGAGGAGGCATTCATAAGTATGAAAATTATGAGTAATGAGCAATTAGTTGTTTCGTATCGGGATGCATTAAAGTCTGACAAGGAAAAAGAATGGATTAAGATTTTAAAAGATGAAATCAAACGCCGCGGCCTAAAACCATTTAAAAATCGTTAACACGAAAAAACCGCTGAAAGGCTTCAGCGGTTTTTCATTTTCATCTCATTACTTGTAAACGCGTTAGGATAAAAGGATAATTCTTTAAGTACTCCTGCAATCTTTTCCGCTGCCTCCACTGGATTATCAGCAAAAATCTCAATGAATTCCCCTTCATACTCTTGTTTCGCATGGTCATACCTTGGATCATAATAGTGTTCAAGTAAATTGCGAATCATATCCGGATAATTTCGATCAGATAACGTTTGGATAAGTGAATTTCTGATGTCAATCGCTTTAATGCGTCTTAACACTTTTTCAATCCCATCAGAAATCTTATCAAAATACCATGGCTCATTCTGATAAGGATGTACATATTCCGCCACAAGATGTGCTACCCTTTGTTCAATCGAGGTATTTAGGTTGATATTAATACCTCTCATCTTTTTATCCATTAGTTCCTCGGTTTGGACTGCTTTTCCGATTCTTTTGCTTTCTGCTTCCACGAGAAAGTATTCAGCACCCTTTATTTCGGTAAGCCCTTTGTATAGTAAGGAGTCAAATGTTTTTTGATTATGACCATCCCCCAGGCCAATTGTTCCGAATATCGAACCGCGATGCCCTGCCATCTCTTCAAGATCTAAAATTGGATAGCCTCTTTTTTTTAAGATTTTTAAGACCTCTGTTTTCCCAACCCCTGTTAGTCCATGAAGGACAACAGCTTTGCCGGGAAGCATTGTTGGTAACTGTTCAAGAATATAGTGACGGTACTCTTTATATCCACCTACTAGCCTACTAGCATAAATACCTGCAAACTCGAGAAACGTGACCACTGCTTTACTTCTCATCCCACCTCGCCAACAATGGATAATCAGCTCGGTATCATTGGAAATGGTATTCTTTATCGTGTGCAATAGGTCAGGAATTTTAGGAGAAACAATTTCCATTGCCTTCCATTTTGCAACTGCAGGTCCTTCTTGTTTATAAATTGTGCCGATTACTTGCCGTTCGTCATCTGTGAATAATGGTACATTAATCGCTCCTGGAATTGCGCCATCCTTAAACTCAATTGGTGAGCGTATATCAATGATTACTGGGTTCTTTGTCGCGAAAAGCTCTTCGACCGTCATTTCTTTCATATCATCTACGCTCCTTAAAAAATTACTCTTAATGATTACATTAAAATATCTATTAGAAAACAAACAAAACTTCCACAACGGGAAGTTTCGAAAAAAAGTAAACTCATGTCAATTACGTATCTATTATACAGGAAACATCCCTTGCATTCAAGGAAAGACGATTAATCTGTGCGGTTACACCATTTTGGATATTGGTTTAAAAACAGACATTAACTTTTCCATCTCATCCAGTTTTCCGTTATGAAATTGATCGACAATTTTACTGCCAACTATAACTCCATCACAGTGCTTTGTTAAGTCTACTATCTGTTCTTGGCTTGAAATACCGAAGCCCGCCAAGACAGGGATTGGACTTAGAGCTTTTACATTCTGTAAGAATTGATTCAATTCCGAATCATATTCATTTCTCACACCTGTAATCCCCTTAATTGTAACCGTATATAAAAATCCCTTGCCCTTATTTGCAATGGTTTTGATTCGCTCAATTGGTGTTGTGAGTGTGACAAGACGAATTAATTCTATTTCGGCTTCTTCTAGCTTCGGTGTAATAATTCCTTCCTCTTCGATCGGTAAATCAGGAATAATACACCCGTCCACACCTGCATTCCGTACATCTTGGACAAATTCATTGATCCCATAGCGATAAATTGGATTTAAATAAGTCATAAGCAGAATAGGAACATTAATTTCCTTTCGTGCCTTTCCAAGTTCAGTAATAATACTTTTCAGAGTTGTACCATTTCCAAGTGATCTAATTCCCGCTTGCTGGATGGTTGGTCCATCGGCCACTGGATCCGAAAATGGAACCCCCACTTCAATGGCCGTTGCACCAAATTTCTCTAATAATTGAAGGCGATCAACCAAGCATTCCAGCCCGCCATCTCCTGCCATGATGTAAGGGACAAACGCTTTTCTATTATTCTCTTTCAATGATGCAAAAGTTTTTTCAAAACGGTTCATTTCTTATCTCTCCTCTCTTAAACGTGTTTTCACCGTATCAACATCTTTATCACCGCGCCCTGATAAGCACACTACAATTTTTTGGGATTCGTCCATTTCTGCAGCTAGCTTCACTGCAAAGGCAATGGCATGCGCGCTCTCAAGTGCTGGAATGATTCCTTCAAGTTTAGAAAGAAGCTGAAAAGCGTCTAGCGCTTCTTTATCAGTAATCGAATGGTATTTTGCACGGCCAATATCATGTAAATAGCTATGCTCCGGTCCAATACCAGGATAATCTAGCCCGGCCGAAATAGAATGTGCTTCTTGAACTTGACCATCTTGGTCTTGTAAAAGGTACATGAGTGCTCCATGTAATACCCCCGGACTTCCTTTTGTTAAGGAGGCTGCATGGTACTTTGTATCCACACCCTGTCCAGCTGCTTCTACACCATAGAGATTAACCTCTTCATCCTCGATAAATGGATAGAACATCCCCATCGCATTGCTCCCGCCGCCAATACAGGCTACCACGGCATCCGGAAGCGACCCTTCGCTTAGTTGAAACTGCTGTTTTGTTTCCTTGCCAATCACGCTTTGGAAATCCCTGACCATCTGAGGAAATGGATGCGGCCCCATAACAGATCCCAATAAATAGTGTGTATCATCTACATTTTCTACCCAGTATCTTAACGCTTCATTAACTGCATCCTTTAATGTGGCGCTTCCGGAGGTAACACTAACAACCTTTGCACCCAGCAATTCCATTCTAAAAACATTAAGAGCTTGCCTTTTGATATCTTCTTCACCCATAAAAACGATGCACTCAAGATTTAATAAGGCACAAACGGTCGCGGTTGCTACACCATGCTGGCCAGCTCCTGTTTCAGCGACGATTTTTTTCTTTCCCATTCGTACGGCTAAAAGTGCCTGCCCAATCGCATTATTAATTTTATGGGCGCCTGTATGGTTTAAATCTTCTCTTTTAAGGAAAATCTTAGCTCCTCCGGCATGTCTTGTTAGGTTATCTGCATAATACAATGGGGTTTCTCTACCAACATAGTTTTTTAATAAATCTTGAATTTCCACTTGAAAGGAAGGATCCTTTTTCGCGCTTTCATACGCTTCACCAAGTTCAATTACTGCTTTCATCAATGTCTCAGGGACAAATCTTCCCCCGAAAATGCCAAAGTGGCCTTGCTCATTCGGTAATGTATAAGTGTTCATTCCCTTTTACCTCCCTACAGGTATGCTTTTCGCTTTTTCTATAAATGTTTTAATCTTTTCTAAATCCTTTTTCCCGTTGGTTTCTACCCCCGAGCTAACATCAACCATACATGGTTTGATCATTCTTATCGCTTCTTCCACATTATCAACATGCAATCCACCAGCAAGAATTATATTGTGATTTTTAATTAGGTGAGGATCGACCTCATTCCAATTAAATACCGTTCCATTTCCGCCTCTGTATTTTCCCTTTGGACTGTCTAATAAAATAAATTCACATGGAAAATCGGCCAATGCAGCTAAGCCTTCATTTCCTTGAAAACTAATGGATTTTATAACAGGCAATGACAGCGATTCACTGAAACCTCCTGTTTCATCTCCGTGTAATTGGATATGGGTAAGGCCCACAGAAGCGGCAATTTTCTCTATTTCATCTCTTGTTTCATTTACAAAAACACCGACCTTATACACCTCATTCGGTAAATGAGCAATAATTTCTTGTGCTTTCTCTATGGTGACCTTGCGCTTACTATCTGCAAAGACGAATCCAATGGCATCAGCACCATAACGTGCCGCCGTCACACCGGTTTCGATATCAGTAATTCCACAGATTTTCACTTTCATTTCTTGACACCTAAAATAAGTGGCAAGCGAAAGTCTAAAAACGATTGTTTCACATTAGGACTTTTCATTAATGCCTCACCCACTAATATTCCATTGGCTCCTGCATTTCTAACTCGTGCTACATCTTCTTGGTGATGAATCCCGCTTTCACTAATGAGATATGCACCAGAGTTTTTTACCTCCGAGGCTAAGTTCTCAGTTACCTCAAGTGAAACATGAAACGTCTTTAAGTCGCGATTATTAACCCCAATCAACTTCGCACCTGTTTTAAGTGCACTTTCCAATTCAGTCTGATTATGAACTTCCACTAATACTTCAAGACCTAATCCCTTCGCATATTGAAAAAGTTCAACTAATCTTTGATCGTCTAATGCAGCTGTAATTAGTAAGATGAGATCCGCCCCATTTGAAGCAGCCAGATTAATTTGCACCTCATCAATAATAAAGTCTTTACAGAGAATCGGCAGATTTACCTGGCTCCGAACCGCTCTTAAATCAGAGAAACTGCCTTTAAAAAAGGTTTGATCCGTTAAAACGGATATAGCCGATGCACCATATTCTTCATAAAGCCCCGCCTGAAAGGCAGGATCAATCGTGTTATTAATGATCCCTTTCGATGGTGATGCCCTCTTAAACTCTGAGATTATCGATATTTGATCAGCTGTTTTAAGCTTTTGAATAAAAGATCTTCTCGGCTTGTTCAATTCAACTTGTTGGAGATTACCTTCACGTAGAATCCGAACTTCTTTTTTCTTTTGGTCAATGATCTTATCTAAGATGGTTGCCACTTATATCGCCTCTTTCTGCCCTGCTGCTTGTGTTTTTTCGATAAGTGTATTTAGTTTTTCATAAGCAGCACCAGAATCAATAATTTCTCTTGCCACCATTATACCCTCTTTAATGGAGTTAGCTTTACCTGCTGTAAATATCCCAAGCCCGGAATTCAGTAACACAGTATCACGGCAAGCGCCCTTTTCCCCTTTTAACACATTGATTAATATTTCAGCGTTTTCCTTAGAATCTCCGCCTCTAATACAACTGTTATCATATTGTGGAAGATTGATTTCTTCTGGGAAGAATGATTGACTTGTAATTACGCCATTCTCTAAAATAGTTAAATGATTTTCCCCTTGCAGAGATGCTTCATCCATAAAGCCTGCTCCATTGATAACAACGGCCCGCTTGCGTCCTAACTTGAAAAGAACTTCAGCAAACACATTCAATAAATCTCTCCGATACACACCCAACAATTGATAGTCCAACTCAATTGGGTTTGTAAGTGGTCCAATAAAGTTAAATATCGTTGGAATCTTTAATTGTTTTCGAACGCTCATAACTTTCTTTAATTTTGGATGAACATTTGGCGCGAATAAAAAGGATAAGCCGATTTCCTGCAGAATTTCTTCTGTTCTTTCTGCTGACAAATTTAAATTAATCCCTAAGTATTCAAGTACATCAGCACTACCCGTTTTACTCGAAACACTTCGATTGCCATGCTTGGCAACCGGAATCCCCGCACCGGCAATCACAAAAGCAGAAGTAGTACTCACATTAAAACTGGAAGACCCATCTCCTCCGGTTCCACAATTATCTAGAACGCCAGAGAATTTCTCATTAAATTTCAGTGTATTTGCCTTCATTGCTTTAACTATTCCGGTAATTTCTTCGACTGTTTCTCCTTTTGATTTCAAGCCCATTAAGAAGGCAGCAATTTCAGATTCTGAAACCTCTTCCCCTAAAATGAAACTAACGGCTTCTTTCATTTGTTTTTCAGAAAATGATTCACGTTCAGCTAATTGGAGTAAATAATTCTTCATTTTTCTTCATCCTCTCTATCTCATTTAAAAAGTTATTTAGGATTTGTTTGCCTGTAGGAGTACCGATCGACTCCGGATGAAACTGCAGACCAAAAACAGGATAGTCACGATGCCTGATTGCCATAATTTCCTGATCATCGTCCGAGTGTGCAATCCTTTCGAGCACTTCAGGAATACTACTCTTTTCAATGATTAATGAATGATACCGCATCACTTCTAATGGGCTTGGCAGGCCTTCAAATAATCCATCGCACCGATGCGATATGAACGATGTTTTACCATGCTTGATTAGGGGTGCCCGTTTAATCTCACCACCGAATGCTGCACCGATCGCTTGATGACCGAGGCAAATTCCTAAGATAGGGATCTTATTAAAAAATGTTTGAATTACTTCGATGCAAATTCCGGCATTCTCCGGCTTCCCTGGTCCCGGGGAAAGAATGATTGTTTTAGGGTTTAATTCCTTGATTTGTTCCATGCTTAGCTGATTATTCCTAAAAACTGTTATTTGTTCCCCAAGTTCCCCTAGATATTGATAGAGGTTGAATGTAAACGAGTCAAAATTATCAATTAGTAAAATCATTTCTCACCCTCCAAGAAAGAGTTTAGTTTGTTTATCGTCTCTTGATATTCGGACTCTGGATTCGAATCATATACAATCCCAGCCCCAGCTTGTATATAAGCCGAACCCTCTTTTAAAATCGTCGTTCGAATCGCAAGGGCAAAATCCATATTTCCATCCGCGGATATATATCCAACAGCTCCTGAATATAACCCTCGTTTTGACTTTTCCAATGAGTTAATAATCTCCATCGCACGAACCTTTGGGGCACCTGAAACAGTCCCGGCCGGAAGACAGGCAGCGAGGGCATCTATGGCTGTCTTGTCGGATTTTAAATGACCGCTTACTTCTGAGACAAGGTGCATCACATGTCGGTATTTCTCCACCGCCATATACTTATCCACTTGAACGGACCCAAATTCGCAAATTTTTCCGAGGTCATTTCTGCCAAGATCAACTAGCATCTTATGCTCCGCTAGTTCCTTTTCATCATTTTTCAATTCTTGTTCAATCAACAAATCTTCTTCATTTGTCCTCCCTCGTCTTTTTGTACCTGCGATAGGATTCGAAATAACTGTTTGTGCTCTTGTTTTAATTAAGCTCTCTGGAGATGAACCAATCACGGTATACCCGTCAAAGTCAATATAGAACATATAGGGTGTTGGATTATTAGCCCGATGTTTGCGATAAAGTGATAATGGATCTCCGTTAAAAGCTGATTTCATCCTCCTAGAAAGAACCACTTGAAAAATATCACCAGCTAATATATGTTCCTTCGCGATTTCTACATTTTTGATAAAAGTTTCTTTTGTTGTTTCAGAGTCAAAGCCTGAAAAATCAAATGGCTCTTCTGTTGGGTAAAAAGTAGGCTGCTTGAGTTCCTCTATTCTGCGATTGATTCTTTTCTCAATTACAGCGGTGTCGCTCTCCTTCGTTAAAGGACAACCACAAATCAAAACCTTGTCTTGAAGATGATCAAAGACGATAACTTCTTCATAAAACATTAAGTGTACATCCGGCATTTCCATACCGTTTGGAAATTCTTCTCCTATCACTTCATACTGCCTAATAATGTCATAGCCAACAAATCCAACTGCGCCTCCAATAAATGGGAAGGGATACTCTTCAAAATCCATGGGGGGGATTAGTTTCTTTAACACTTCTAGAGGATTACCCTTTATCACTTCATTTTCACCATTCTCTTTTAGAATCTCATTCCGATCCCCTCTCGAAATAAGTTCAAATGCAGGCTCTGCTCCAATAAAGGAATATCGGCCAGAGGCATTGTACTTATGTGAGCTTTCTAATAGGAATTTCTTTTTCCCATTTATTTTTTTTAAGATGGAGATGGGTGTAAGCGTGTCTCCTTTAATTTCTTTTATGAAAAAATCCATTTTAGTTTTCATGTTTGGACCCCCTTCTAAATAAAAAAAATCGTCCTCTATATGCGCAAAAATTTTACGCATATAGAGGACGATTCTATGGTCGTGGTGCCACCTCTGTCTGAAGCAGCCGATTGCTCTGCTTCCTCTTCAGATACGGAACAAACTGTTCGATATCCTATCCTTTTAACGGTGGAGACCCGTGCATCCCTACTTAGATTCAAGATGCCTCTCACAAGTCCATTCCACAAATCCTTTCTTATCGGGCTCCCACCTCCCCCGACTCTCTTAGAAGAAATAAATAAGTGTACTCCTCTTGTTCAACGAGTTAATTATTTAACTTTGATTTATATCTTACGCAAATTTCTCTCTAAAGTCAAGGGAAAAATTCATAAATTTTTTAATTAATTTGAAAATTAGTTTTTCCGTTCTATTTTACAAGCCACTAGCTTATTTTTTTATTTATTCCAGTTAAAGGATATTCCAACAAGGTTTTTTTATACTGAATAAGCAAATAGTAATAGTAGCAAATAACGAAGGCGGGATTGAAGATTAATGGAGCATATTGAACATTTAAGCCAAAATCCAAAAGCTGCCAAAAAGAAACAATCAGCAGCGGGACAAAAGCGATCGAATGAAATAGCTAATCAGAAGTGGGCAATCATCTCACTGTCTTCCATTCCACTAGTCATGACGTTGGGTAATTCGATGTTAATTCCAGTTCTACCTTCAATGGAAAAAAAGTTGTCGATTTCTTCCTTTCAAACCAGTATGGTTATTACTGTTTATTCGATTGTTGCTATTTTCCTAATACCTGTTGCCGGATACTTATCAGATCATATTGGTCGAAAAAAAGTCATTATTCCAAGCCTTATCATTGCTGGAATTGGCGGGCTGATTTCAGGTTTTGCTGCATGGAAAATGAATGATGCTTATTGGATAATTTTAGCTGGCCGCGCCCTTCAGGGGGTTGGAGCTGCTGGAGCAGCTCCAATCGTTATGCCATTGGTTGGGGATATGTTTAAAAATGAGGATGATGTTAGCTGTTGTCTGGGTTTAATAGAAACATCGAATACGTTTGGAAAGGTATTAAGCCCTATTTTAGGGGCTTTTCTTGCGGGAATCATTTGGTTTATGCCATTTTTTTCCTTTCCTGTATTTTGTGCTATTTCTGTTTTGATGATTATGTTCTTGGTCAAAAGCCCAAAATCAACACAGAAACCCATTCCATTTAAAGATTTCTTCATTAATGTGAAAAAAACCTTTACTGAAAAGGGACGCTGGCTTTACGCCATCTTTTTTATTGGTGGAATTTTAATGTTTGTCCTTTTTGGAATTTTGTTTTATCTGTCCGAGCTTTTTGAAAAAGAATATGGCATTAAGGATATCAAGAAAGGTTTCTTTCTAGCTTTACCACTTGGTGCTCTTTGTTTATCCTCGTTTATCAGCGGAAAAGTGATTAAGAAAAACAAAGTTCTCATGAAGTGGTTGACATTTGGTGGTGTGATTGCTGCAGCCCTATCGATTGGTGCCTTGTGGTTTTCGATAAAACTTTGGTACGTAATTACCATGTTTCTTATTAGCGGAGTAGGTATTGGTTTAGGGCTACCTTGTCTAGATGCCTTGATTACTGAGGGTGTTGAAAAGGAAGAAAGAGGCACCATTTCATCCATTTATAGTTCAATGAGATTTATTGGAGTGGCGGCAGGACCACCAATTATTGCCTTGTTACTAAAGAAAGAAACCCATTGGATTTTTATCTTATTAGGTAGTTTAAGTATTATTGCAGCCATTGTTGCATTGATGGCGATCAAACCCAAAGCACAAGACCAAAAGAGCTGAGGAAAGTCCTCAGCTCTTTATATACATATTATTTTACTGGTTTTTTTAGAAGACCGATTAATAATGCTGATACAATAGAGCCCACTACAATGGAAAGTGCATAAAGCAGGGCACCATTTTCTACCAATGGGACAACAAATATTCCGCCGTGTGGGGCACGGAGACCAATTCCGAATGCCATCGATAGTGCACCAGCGATGGCCGAACCAGCCATAACAGAAGGAATGACACGTAATGGATCAGCCGCTGCAAAAGGGATCGCGCCTTCGGTAATGAAGGATAAGCCCATGACATAACACGCTTTTCCTGCATCTTTGTCTTGATCATTAAATTTATTTTTGAAGAATGTCGTTGCAAGTGCAATAGCCAGCGGCGGGACCATACCAGCAGCCATAATTGCCGCCATTGGTTCATAGACTCCACTTGCTAATAATCCTGTTCCAAATACATAGGCAGCCTTGTTAACTGGTCCACCCATATCGAATGACATCATAAGTCCTAGTACTATACCCAATAATACGGCATTCCCTGTTCCAAGACCTGTTAACCAATCAGCAATTTCCTTGTTCACCCATGCAACTGGATTGTTTACGACATAATGCATTAAAAATCCGGTTATCGCAATGCCAAATAGGGGATAAAGTAAGATACTTTTAATTCCTTCAAGAGAACGTGGAAGGCCTGCAAACAGTTTCTTTAACAGTAAGACAATGTAACCTGCTAGAAAACCTGCAACTAAACCGCCAAGGAAACCGGCTCCACCATGAGCCGCCATCATACCGCCTACCATACCTGGGGCGAAACCTGGACGATCAGCAATACTGAGGGCAATAAAGCCTGCAAGTACTGGAACAATTAATGCGAATGCATTATCCCCACCAATGGCCTTAATAACGGCTGCAATAGGGTTATAGGATGGGTCATCTGGATTAGCAGAATTATATCCGAACATAAAGCTAATCGCGATTAATATTCCTCCTCCAACCACGAAGGGAAGCATATTTGAAACGCCATTCATCAGGTGCTTGTAAAAGCCTGTACGAGATCCTTTTTGATCCTCTGTTTTTTCACTTTGCCCGTTATTCCCCTTAAAAATTGGTGCGTCTTGTTTAACCGCTTTGTCAATCAATTGCGCAGGGCGACGGATTCCTTCTGCTACCGCTGCTTGGATTACGTGCTTACCCTTAAACCTTTCCATCTCGACATTGATATCTGCAGCGATAATGACTGCTGTCGCATTTTCAATTTCCTCTTTAGTTAAGACATTTTTTGCTCCTCCTGAGCCATTTGTCTCAACCTTAATATCAACACCCAATTCAGCTGCCTTTGCTTTTAAAGAATCAGCTGCCATATAGGTGTGGGCAATACCCGTTGGACACCCTGTTACAGCTACAATTAAATTATTCTTAGTTTCTTTTGTTACGGTTTCCTGTTTATCTTCTTTATCATAGCGGTTTATAGTATCAAGGATTTCCTCAGGAGTTGTTGCCTTTAATAACTCATAACGAACTTCCGCTTTCATTAACAATCCTGAGAGCCGTGCTAATGCTTCTAAATGTGTATTATTCGCACCATCTGGAGCAGCAATCATAAAAAATAAATGTGCTGGTTTTCCATCCAATGATTCATAATTAACACCTGCCGCTGATTTCCCAAAGACAATGGCTGCTTCATTTACTACTTTTGTTTTCGCATGAGGGATAGCGATTCCATCCCCAATACCAGTGGTACTTTGTTCTTCACGCTTTAAGATGGCTGCTTTAAATTCAGCACGATCAGAAATTTTCCCCGCCTTTGAAAGGACATCAACCAACTGATCAATTGTTGCTTCTTTTTGATTGCCTTCTATATTTAAAAGAATCGTATTTTTAGATAACAATTCAGTAATTTTCATGATTTTCTCTCCCTTAAAGGATCTCTTTTATATGAACTTGTGGCAGGAGTTCTTCAACTTCTTCTTTGGTACATAAACCAAGTGAGAAGGCTGTTGCACTTCCTGAGGCCACGCTATAGCGAAAAGCTTCCTCAATATTTCGAGTTTTTACATAGGCTGCTAAGAAACCTGCGACCATTGAGTCACCTGCACCTACTGAATTTTTTACTTCTCCTTTTGGAACTTCTGCCAAAAGTGTTGTTTCACTATTAATCAGCACCGCCCCAGCGCCAGCGAGCGAAATTATTACATTTTTCGCACCCATCTCTACGAGCCTTTTCCCAAATGGAATGACTTCTTCAGCAGTAGTAATAGTTGCATCAAATAATTCCCCAAGCTCGTGATGATTTGGTTTGATTAATAATGGACGATAAGGAAGAACTTTTTTTAATAAATCCCCTTCTGCATCCACCACAAATTGTGCACTGCTTTCACTGCAGATTTTGACCAGTTCCTCGTAGGTAGTTTTCGGTAAACTACTAGGAATGCTTCCTGCCAATACCAATAAATCATCGGCACTTAGTTTCTTTATTTTTTGTTTTAATAATGAAAAGTTTTCTGCCGTGATTTTCGGTCCATTTGCATTAATCTCTGACTCTTGACCCGTTTTTAGTTTTACGTTGATTCGTGTATCTTCATCAACCTGGACAAAATCTGTTTCAATCAGTTCCTTTTGAAGATACTGTTCAATGTACGCACCGGTAAAACCACCAATAAAACCTAGTGCTATACTGCTTGTGCCAAAATGCTTCAAAACTGTTGACACATTGATTCCTTTCCCACCTGGAAATTTTGCTTCCTCCACTGTCCTGTTTAATTCCCCGAGCTGAAAGCTCTCTAGTTTAACGATATAATCAACAGAGGGATTTAACGTTAATGTGTAAATCATGTTGTCACAACCTTTATTGTAGTTCTATTTAAGTACTGCTTTTGTGTTTCGTCATCTAATTCATTCGTGATAATGACTGCTTCGTGAATATCAGCAATCTTGGAAAATGAAATTTCAGCAAATTTTGTATTATCCGATAGCACAAATGTCTCTCTTGAAAGAGCCATTGCCTTTTGTTTTACCAAAGCTTCCTCCTGATCCGGTGTTGTATAGCCGAATTGCGGATGAATACCATTCACACCCATGAAACATTTATCAAAACGGTAAAGGTCCAAACCTGCTAAAGCTCCTCTTCCGATAAATGCATTGGTATTAGGCTTTGCCAAGCCCCCAATTAAGTAAGTGGATATACCTTTATCTAATAAAGGTTTTAAATGCATTAAGCCATTCGTGACTACAACGATATCCTTAAAGTTCAAGAATTCTATCATTTCAATAACTGTTGAGCCAGCATCAAGGTATATGCTATCACCTTCGTCCACTAAACTGGCTGCATATTGTGCAATCAACCGCTTTGCTTGAAGGTTTTTGGATGATTTCTCAATCATACTGGGTTCTTGAAGTTTACCTTGTAATCTTGAGGCACCTCCATGAATTCTCTTTAAAAACTTTTGTTCCTCTAATTGTGAGAGGTCACGTCGTATAGTTGACTCCGAAGACTCTGTTAACTCCATAATTTCATTAATTTTTATTACATTTTTCTCTTTTAATAATTGCATGATAATCCGATGACGTTCTGGTGTTAACATGTCATCACCACCTAGTTTTTTTATTCGGTAACTACATAATACTGAAACCGATTGCATATTTCAATCATTTTCTTTCAAAACCAATCATTTTTTGAATGTTTTTGAACGTTTTCTGAAAGTTCATAAATTACCACATTATAATATGTAGGTTTTCCTGTTTTTCAATATATAAAAAAAACGCCAGAGATTTATGGCGTTATATATAAAAATCACAATATACGCTAAACATATCAAAATTGATTCAATTTTTTCTTGTTGAAACAAAAATGTGTATAATAGGATGGATGAATATTTTGCAGAGGATGATACACTTGAACATTACTGGACACACAGTTGAAAAATTAGAAGATCCATTCGGTTTATTATCAGGTGACCGCTATGAGTTTTTCCTCGAACTAGAGGTTGATGAAGAAGATGAGCTATATTCGGATAAAGGAATTGGCCTAAGAACTATTTTCGTTAGCGATGAAAATGGTGAGAAAATCACCAATTTTTACCTTTATGAACAAGGGAGTGAAAATGTTCTAGACTTTGTACTTGAGGAAGATGAAGAGGCACTGGTCCTTGCCTATTGTAAAGAGCATGCATCAGAATAAAAAACAGGGAGTGATGAATCACTCCCTGTTTTTTATTACATAAAGTTTTTACTATGGTTATGAATCACTTGTAATTCTTTTGTTGTTAAACTCATTTCACTTTTACAAATCGGGCATAATGGCACATCCGTGCTTTTAAAATTGTCACGTACCCAGCATTTACAAGTTGCTGAGTTACACACCCATATTTTCGTTTCTTCTAATTTGATTTCCTCATCACTTTTTCTACCAAACGCCAAAACGATCACCCCTTATAATTAGTGCATGACTGTTTTTACTCTTTTGTTTGTTAGCTAAATAACATGGAAATACATCATTTAGCAGTGTGTTCCATTGCCAACTGAAACTAGTTTATCAAATATAAATTTTATAGATAAAAAGGTGATGCTAAATCTAGTGCATCACCTTTTTATTTTAATAGAATTAAACTGTTTTAACGTTAGAAGCTTGTGGCCCACGCGCACCTTCAACGATTTCGAATGATACTGATTGGCCTTCTTCTAAAGTTTTAAAGCCTTCTGATTGAATTGCTGAAAAGTGAACAAATACGTCTTGACCGCCATCT
Source organism: Neobacillus sp. MER 74 (assembly GCF_023714155.1). NCBI lineage: Bacteria > Bacillati > Bacillota > Bacilli > Caryophanales > Bacillaceae > Neobacillus > Neobacillus sp. MER 74. The sequence goes on along the minus strand of NZ_JAMAUV010000017.1, from coordinate 4,473 downwards.
GCTTCGATAAATCCAAAGCCTTTTTCTGCATTAAACCATTTAACTTTACCGTTATTCATGAATTAACCCCCAAAATAATTGTTCACTTTAATTTTCAGTTAAAAAAAATAAAAAAGACGTACTGACACGTTCGGGTAATAGACATCCCCCACATGTTCGTGCAGTTACGGCTACTGAAACCAATATATATTTAACCAACTTAAAAGCGTACCTTCATTTTAACAGATTTTGGCCATACCGTCAATTTGAATTTCAAAAACCAGGAAATTCAGAGAAAATATTTCAGTATAATAATAACTTGTAAAACTTGTCTCATACTAACAGTATATGAAACTCGAAGTTAGTTTCATTATTCCTTATTAAATTCACCTTGTAAGAATATTTCTACAAAGTTGGCAGAAAATTTCGTTACATCAATTTCCATCCCGATGTTATCAAGTGTTTCAGTGGGTTCCTGATCTGGCTTTGGTCGAAAGTCTGCAATGCTTTTTCCCTTGGCATTCCCAAATTGCTCCACTCTCACTCGTTTTGGGATATATTTCACTAAATCAGGTTCACTTAGCGCCATCAGCGGGACTACGTCATGAAGCGGTGCTCCTTTTATACCCAGGACATTTTTCTGATAGGCTTTAAAGTAATAATCAAAAGCCGGTTTTAATAGCGGGCGGAAAGGTGTGGGGCTGTTTTGGCTAAGAAAGTCAATAATTTCGGGCGTGATGAGTGCTTTATTGGTAACATTTAATGGGTATAAGTTGATATTATGTGCTTTTTCCATCACCGTATGTGCAGCAATTGGGTCAACATAAAAATTAGCTTCGGCTTCAGCACTAATGTTCCCTGGGACTAAAAAAGCCCCACCCATAATAAAGAAAGCATTTACTCCTTTAAGTGCTTCATTTCCATATAAGATGAACATTAAGGCTAACTCGGTCAATCTCCCTACCGAAACAATTATAAGGTTACCTTCATATTGGGTAACTATCTCACTGATTTTGTTTATGTCATATACCTTCACATTCTTTATTGTATCAGGAGGTTTAATAGGTCCTAATCCTTCTTCGCCATGTATCTCCGGGTAATATGTAATCGGTTCACCTAATAACGGTCCTGCGGTTCCTGCAATAATTGGAATATCAGCTCTGCCGCCTAATGTTAACAAGTAGGCTGTATTTTTAACTGATTTGTCCTTTGGTGTATTGCCATAACCACTGACTATACCCACTAGGTTGATTTTTGGATTTAATAAGGCATACATTATGGCAAAAGAATCATCAATCCCCGGATCAGCAATCATGAGCACATTATAAGCCAAAAGTATCTCCCCCAAAAAATTATATTTTTAAAAAATATGCTTATTTTTTGGATGAAAGAACTAATATAAAAACCGATTCATTGATTCGAATCGGTTTTGTCAACACTTCCCTATGCTCGTTTTTTGACTCTTGGCGCTGCTTTCTTTCTTGGCGCAGCCGTTTTTGGAGGCTTCGTCCGGTCAATGGATGCTTGTAATGCCGCCATTAAGTCTGTAACATTTGAAGCGACTTCCTTCGTTGCTGCTGATACGGTTTCTTGTCCTTTTCGTTTCGATTCAATTAGTTCAAGTAATGCAGTTCTGTAATCATCCGTATATTTTTCAGGGTTAAAATCTGATGTCAATTGATCAATCAACATGATTGCAGTATCAAGTTCTCTTTCGGTTACCTTATCATCAGCAGGTACACTTGGCACATCACCCGCTTTTCGAACTTCATCCGGATAATGGATGGTTTCCATGATTAACACATTTTCATACACACGTATAACTGCTAATTGCTCTTTCGAACGGATGATAATCTTGGCAAGACCGACTTTTTTTGACTCTAGTAATGCTTTTCTCAGCAGGGAATAGGCTTTACCTCCCCCCTCGCTTGGAGACATAAAATAACTGCGATCGAAGTAAATTGGATCAATTTGTTCCATTTTAACAAAATCAATAATTTCAACTGCTTTATCCTCATTTTCCTTACGTAACTTTTCAAGCTCTTCATTATCCAGAACGACAAATTTCCCTTTTGTATACTCATACGCTTTAACGATATCCTCTGGTTTCACTTCTTCCTCGCAGACAGAACAAATTTTCTCATATTTAATCGGAGCATGACATTTGTTATGCAGGGTCCGAAGTTTGATATCTTTATCTTCTGTTGCCGTATGGAGTTTGATGGGTATATTTACAAGTCCGAAACTAATACTTCCCTTCCACATCGTATGCATATTTATTTCTCCAATCTTTTTGTTATTATTTTGCGTTCCCAAGACATTCACATTCCTAAAAACATTTGGAAAAGAATGAATCTAAGTATTTTTAAACAAAATAAATGAAAAAGAAGGGACCATTTATCCATGAAGCCGATGCTGCCCAGCCTTACATTTGATCTCCCTGTTCATCCTGAATGGCTCTACGAAGTAAAATATGATGGATTTCGAGCGCTTTTAGAATGGAGTTCTCATGGAATTGAACTTATTAGCCGGAATGAAAAATCTCTTCTCCCCCAATTCCCAGAAATAAAGGAATTTTTATTAAAACACGAAAATCACTTTAAACCGTTTCTACCACTACAATTAGACGGAGAGCTTGTCTCATTAGAAAACACACACAAAGCCAATTTCGCGATGATTCAAGTGCGCGGACGATTAAGATCAGAAAAAAAGATTCGCGGGCAAGCCAGTAAATCCCCTTGTCGCCTAATGGTGTTTGACATACTGAAAAGCGCTGGGAAATCATTACGTTCACTTGATTTTCAACAACGCAAAAAGGAACTCATCAAATTGTTCGAAAAAGTCGGCTTTGAACTTGAGGCTGACCCCTACAACGAACAACTCCTTCAACTTGTTCAGGCACATGAAGAATTTGAGCCGCTTTGGGAAAAAGTTGTATTGTCTGATGGGGAAGGAATTATTGCCAAACAAAAAAACAGTCTTTGGGAGGAGGGAAAACGCTCCCTACAGTGGTTAAAGTATAAAAATTGGAAATATGTAAGTTGTTTTATCAACGCCTATGATAAAACCAATGGATATTTTTATGTAAGTGTTTATAAGGACAAAAAAATCCATCCAATAGGTCAGGTCCTATTCGGATTTAAACCAGAAGAAAAACAAGCACTTCAACACACAATAAAACAAAATATGCTTCGTGAAGAAGCTCAATTAATAATTGTCGAACCGGCCATATGCCTGGAGGTGAAATATTTAGAGCTTTATGAAAACCAACTTCGTGAACCCCATTTTGATCGATTTCGCTTTGATTTAGAACCTACTGAGTGTACATATGATCGTTTTATCTATGCACAAAAAAACCTGCCAGGGGACCTTGATATAACCCATCCAGATAAACCATTATGGGAAAAATTAGTTATTAAAAAAGCAGACTATATTCACTACTTGCGAGAAATTTCACCCTATATACTGCCCTTTTTGAACAATCGCTTATTAACCGTCATCCGCTATCCGCACGGGATGTTCGGTGAAGCGTTTTATCAAAAAAATTGTCCAGATTATGCACCTGACTTTGTACAAACACATGCTGATGAGGGGATTGACTACATCCTCTGCAATAATCTAAAAACGCTCGTATGGCTTGGCAATCAATTAGCGATTGAATTCCACATCCCCTTTCAAACCATCAATAGCAAGGGACCAAGTGAAATTGTTTTTGATTTAGATCCGCCCTCTAAGGAGCACTTTCAGTTGGCGGTAAAAGCAGCATTGTTAATTAAAGAAGTTCTCGATCAATTAAATTTAATCGCTTTCATTAAAACGTCTGGAAATAAAGGATTGCAAGTCTACCTGCCTTTGCCGGAAAATGAATTCACTTATGACGATACAAGATTATTTACAAGCTTTATTGCTGAATATTTGATTTCAAAGGATCCTGATTCCTTTACAATTGAAAGAATGAAGAAAAACCGCGGAAACAGACTTTATGTTGATTATGTGCAGCATAGCGAGGGGAAAACCATTGTTGCCCCCTATTCAATGCGGGGAAATGAACATGCAGGTGTCGCCACACCCCTATATTGGGATGAAGTAACTGAAAAACTCAAACCTATTTCGTTTAATATGGAAAATGCATTAAAACGAATTCGCCAACAAGGAGATCCCTTTTCAGATTATTTTCAAACAAAATCCATTCAACCATTTGGACCTGTATTGGAGGTATTAAAAAATGGGGGCAAATAAATGAGGATAGGGACTTCTTTTTTTATTCAATCGCTTCAAAATTTCACCGAGTTAATTTATCAGATAATATTGGTCTATAAACTTTAAACAGGTCTTGTTGATAGGCGCTCCAGGCACTTCGCTTTCCACGGGCGTGCCGGGGAGCCTCCTGATATGAACGAAACTGTCAAGGCTCCCTACTTAAACTCGGTTTTGGTTTATTTTTGACCAACTCTAAGAAGAGAAGCTATTTTCGCTTCTTCGCTTACTTGGTTA